>CAZOIX010000077.1:0-9829 GCA_964579685.1 uncultured Mycobacterium sp. | reverse complement strand
GGATACTTCCCGCGTAGAAGATTCCCAACGTCTGATCCGCCGATTTAGTCCATCGGATGTTGTCGCTGATCGCCGGCACGCTGCTGATGCGCCGGGTCGTCGCCGTGCGTGCCTTCAGTGATGCGAAAACCGATGAGCTGCAAGCATGTCGGGCCTTTCATGATTCAGCGCTTGGGTCGCGGCCCGATTAGCGAGGCGCGCTCCATGATTCGGACCTGCGGCCAGTAGTCGCTGCTGGCGTAGTGCTGCACGGCGCGGTTGTCCCACATCGCCATGGAGTCGGGTTTCCAGTGGAACCGGACCTGGTGTTCGGGGGAGTCGGCGGTGCGGCACAGCCGATCCAACAGCGCCAGACTGTCGTCTCGGGTGTAGCCGTCGAAGTGGCTGACGAAGGCGCGGTTGACGTAGAGGTGTCGACGGCCCGTCACCGGATGGGTGGCCACCACCGGGTGGCTCACCGACGGGTGTGCGGCGCGGAGTTCGGCCGCCTTCGCATCGTCGAGCCCTGCGCCGAAGGCCCGCGTGAAATCGTGGACGGCGTCGAGGTTCTCGATCGAGGCCCTGGTGTCATCGTCGAGGGAGTCGTAGGCGGCGTACATGTCGGCGAACAGGGTGTCGCCGCCGAAGTCCGGAACGTGGGCGGCGTGCAGGATCGCGGCCATGGACGGTTCCGGACGCCAGGTGACGTCGTGGTGCCACATGTTCTCGTAACCGGACAGGGTGGCGCCCTTCTCGAAGCGGACCAGTGCGGGATCGGCGTTGTTCGATGGCAGGGCGGGGTGAACCTCCAATTCGCCGAACTGCCGTGCGAACGCGGCGTGCTCGGCGGGTGTGACGGGTTGGTTGCGGAAGAAGATCACCTTGTAGTCGTGCAGGGCCTGCCGTAGTTCGGCGAGCACCGGGTCGGCAGGTGGCCGGGTGAGGTCGAGGCCGGAGATCTCGGCACCCAGTGTCGGTCCGACCTGGCGGGCGTCGAAGTGCTGCCATCGCAGCGCGGCGAGTCGCTCGCGTTCGGCGGCGAGGTGGCTGAACGGCCCGACACGCAGGGGGAAGCCGGGCATGGTCATCGACGGCGGCGGGGTGGGCAGTGCGGCATCGGCGGTCACGGTAGTGGTCACGGCGGATCCTTTTTGTCTTGTAGTCGTTCGACTAAAGACTAGGTTAGTCGTGTGACTACGGCAAGGTCGGGTGGGCGGTCCGAGCAGTCCACTGCAGCGGCCCGAGTGCGTCCCCTCGTCTTGACGCATGCCGCTGACCTGTTCGCCGAGCGCGGTCCCGCGGCGACGTCGATGCGGGACATCGCGGGTCGGTCCGGGGTGAATCAGGGGCTCGTCTTCCGTTACGTCGGCAACAAGGAGGAGGTGGTCGCCGCCGTCCTCGACTACCTGGCCGAGGAGCTCGCGGCCGGAGTCGAACAGGACCTGCCGCGGGATGAGTTGGAGGCCAGGGGCGAGCGACAGCTGAAGGTGCTCGCGCGCGCTCTGCTGGACGGGTATGACGTGGGCCGCTTGCAGCATCGCTTTCCCAACATCCAGACCGCCATCGCCAGGGCGCGCGAAGGCCATGAAGACGACCTCGATGCTCGGTTGGCGGCGGCCGATGCCGTGGCATTGATGCTCGGATGGCGGTTGTTCGCGCCGTTCCTCGTCGCCGCAGTCGGTCTACCGGATGCGTCACAGGACGACTGGCGCGCGGCGCTGGACGGGCGGATTGCCACGTTGCTTGCTGGGCCAGACGGGGACGCTCTCGACGGTACGTGACGCCGCGCCGCGTGACCGTGGACGACCTTCGACACCAAATCTTTGATGCCTCAGGTATTTCGACGCGCCTCACCGTTGTTCGTCGATCTAGGGGACTCGATGGCGAGTCACTGGGCTCGACTCCGTTGCGGCCTCTTCGGGGGACGTCTCTTGCCGGCAGATGGGTGCGCATCGGGAAGGACACTCTCGATGATGCGAGAGAGTTGATCTTTGACGTGGTCGAGGGGGGTGATGCTGCGTTGCGCCCGGCAGATGGCGACGGTGCCTTCCACGGCCGCGACGACCAGGGTGGCGACTTGCTCGGCGTCGTTCGGTGCCGCACCCGCCTCGCGCAGCGAGTCGGCTAGCAGCGACGCCCAACGGCGGAACGCCTCTGCTGCGGCATCGCGGGGTGCATGGTGTTCGTCGGGCAGGTCTTCCACCGATACCGCCAGCACCGGACATCCTGCGTGGAAGTCGCTGTCGAGAACGACGTTTCGCCATAGCGACAGAAATCCGGACAGGCCGGCCTGCGGACCCGCGGCGAGTTCCTTCGTCAACGCGCTCACGGTGAAGTCGTCGGCCCAGCGCACCGCTTCGGTGGCCAGGTCGTACTTCCCGCCGGGAAAATAGTGGTATGTCGAACCCAGTGGCGCCTTGGTGTGTTTGGCCAGTTCGCGCACGCTCGTCGCATTGAGACCACGACGACTGATCATGTCCGCGGCGCCGGCGACCATGCGCCCACGCCCTGTTTGATCTTCGGCCACGGCACCCTCCTTGCTATAGCGATCGTTATAGTCTAGCGTCGGGCCACGCCTATGACGATCGTTATAAGGAGATCCGGCCGGTGACTACCCCAACATTCCCTACCCATACCGGCACGCTGTCGAATCAGACGTTGGCCTCGGGATGGACTCGTAGTGCCGCCGGAAGTCCTGCACGGCAACGCCTCTGCACTCTTCGGCCTCGAATCCGACCCCATCTACCCAAGGAGACACCATGCGAAGCCTGACGTTCGCCGGACCCGGCAAGCTGCGATTCGACGACGTCGACGACCCCACCATCGTCGACCCCACCGACGCGCTGGTAAGGCCGCTGGCGGCCACCACCTGCGACCTGGATCACCACGTCATCGCCGACAAGACACCGTTCTCTTTTGCCGCACCCTTTGCGCTCGGCCACGAATGCGTCGGCACCGTCGTCGAGGTCGGTCCCGAGTGCACCGGCTTCACGGTCGGAGACGTCGTCGGGGTGGCCTGGCACATCGCCTGTGGAACGTGCGCCCAGTGCAGCAAGGGTCACCCCGCCCGCTGTTTGATTCACGGTGACGCGCAGTACGGTCTTCCGGTCAACGGGGTGTGGGGCGGCACGTTCTCCGAGCTGATCCGGGTGCCGTTCGCCGGCTACAACCTGGCGCCGCTGCCGAAGAACGTCGATCCGGTGCACCTGGCCTCGATCGGCGACAATCTGGCGCTCGGTTGGGAAACGGTGGTGCCCTACGGGTCTGAGATTGATGATCCACAGGTGGCTGTGTTCGGTGGCACCGGGTCGATCGGGCTCTACTGTGTGGACGCCGCCGTGCACTGCGCCAAAGCCCGTACGGTCTACTACGACGACGACCCGGTCCGGATGGCGGTCGCGGAGAAGCTCGGCGCCGAGGTCGCCGACGTCAACGGCAAGCGGGAGAAGGATTTCGATCTCGCCGTGGATGCCTCGTGCGATCCCGAGAAGCTCAGCAAGGCGCTGCGGTCGGTGGTCCCAGAAGGCTACGTCAACAGCGTGGGCATCTACTTCGGCGATGTTGCACTGCCGATGCTGCAGCTCTACATGCGCGGTGTGAACTTCCACAATGGCAAGGGTCACGCGCGGGCGAGCATGACCCAGACGCTGGACGCGGTGGCGACGGGTGTGCTGCACCCCGAACTCGTCACTAGTGGCATTTATGAATGGGACGAAATCCCTGACGTGCTCACGTCCGATCATGCCGGGCACAAACCGATCTTCGTGCTCAACCCATGACTGGAGGAGCAGCGGATCGTCGTAAATCGCCCCACAGCATGTCCGCACCGCGTCGGCATGTGATAGGCGACCACGCCAAGCGAAACTAGGACCGGACGCACTCGATGACGATTGCAGGTGGATGGTTCAGGTAGTCGTTCCAGTAGTCCCCGTCGTCCTCAGTTCCCGGCGCCGGGCTGAGTTCGGGCGTGTGAACGGTGAAATCACTGAAACCAGCGTCGCGGAACGCGGATTCGTAAGCCTCGATCGGCAAGTAGTAGTTCTCGATGACGAGGGGAGAATCATCGAGAGACGTCCACAGCTCGATGGGCGCACCGTCGTGGGCAGTGTCGGCCAGCTTTATCTGGAACCCGTACTTGCGGTAGTCGGGGACGCGCTCAAAGGCGTACAGATCCGGGTTGGTGGTGATGGTGACGAACCGGCCGCCCGGCCTGACGCGGCATGCCACGCCACGACACATCTTGTTGAGTTCATCCCGACTTCGCGCATAGACCAACAGGTACGCCGCCACGGCGATGTCAAAATCTTGCTGCGCCAGCGGCGTGCGCGCGTCGGCGACCGAGTAGTGGATGCCCAGCGGTTCGTGGGCTTCTTGCTGCCGTGCTAGGTCGATCATCTTCTCGGAAATGTCGAACCCCACCATGGGATCGGCGCCTGCACGTCTCAGGACGCGTGTGTAGTCCCCCGCGCCGCAGGCGATGTCCACGACCTTCTTGCCGTTCACGTCGCCGATGTGTTTCAGGAACGAGTACGCCTCGATCCTGGATCGGACGGGCAGGGTCTTCGTCTTTTCGTACTGCTCGGCGGTATCGCCCTGGTTGTAGTCGGTGACCACGGCGTCCTCTGTTCTGAGCGGCGTGCATCGGGGCGCTCGTCCCACTCTACGATCGCCACATGGCCGGGTTGGCTGTCTTCAGACGAGCATCTTCGCAACTACCTAGACTCGGCCTGTGCCACCAACCGACCAGATGCACCGCGCGTGAACGCGGCACTGATCACCCTCGATGAGATCAACGCCGCCGCCGAGCGGCTGACTCCGGTGATCCGTGAGACCCCGGTCGTCGCGTCCCGCGTGCTCTCGGAGCGCATCGGCCAGCAGGTCTGGCTCAAGTGCGAAAACCTTCAACGCACAGGATCTTTCAAGCCGCGGGGCGCCTACAACCGGCTGGTGAATCTCAGCGCGGCAGAACGTGCGCGCGGGGTGGTCGCCGCCAGCGCGGGCAACCACGCACAGGGCGTGGCGTGGGCGGCGGCGGAGTTGGGCATCGCGTCGACGGTGTTCATGCCGGTCAACGTGGCATTACCCAAGCTGGTCGCCACCAAGGCCTACGGCGCGGACGTCCATCTGGTCGGCGCGACCATCGCCGAGGCGCTCGATGCGGCCGGGGAGTTCGCGGCGCAACATGGTGCGGTGTTGATCCACCCGTTCGATCACCCCGACATCGTGGCCGGTCAGGCCGGGGTGGGAGTGGAGATTCTGCGCCAAATTCCTGATGTGGCAACCGTTGTGGTGCCGACCGGCGGCGGCGGCCTCATCGGCGGGATCGCCGCGGCGATGCACTATATGGCGCCCCACGTGAAGGTGGTCGGCGTGCAGGCCGAAAAGGCCGCGGCCTGGCCGGCGTCGTTGGCCGCAGGCACGCCGATGCGCGCGGAGTCGGTGGCGACCATGGCCGACGGCATCGCCGTGCCGGTGCCCGGTGACGTGCCCTTCGCGCATGTCCGGGCATTTGCCGAGAAGGTGTTGACCGTCAGCGAGGAGGCGCTGTCGCAGGCGTTGCTGCTGTGCATGGAGCGCGCGAAACTCATCGTCGAACCGGCGGGCGCCGCGGCGGTGGCGGCGCTGATGACTGCCGGGCTGGACTCGTACGGTCCTGTGTGCGCGGTGCTGTCCGGCGGAAACATCGACCCGCTGGTGCTCACCCACGTGATCAACCACGGCTTGCGCGCCGCCGGTCGCTACCTCGTGGTGAAGGCCATTGTCGCCGACCGCCCGGGCGGGTTGAGCGGGCTGCTCACGGTGATCAGTGCCAGCGGGGCCAGCGTGCTGGACGTGGTGCACCGTCGCACCACGCCCAAGCTGGCGGTCGACGAGGTAGAGGTCATGCTGACCGTCGAGACCCGAGGCAGCGCGCACCGGGAAGAGGTCCTGACCGCCCTCGCCGACGCGGGTATCCGCGCGACCGTCGAGGAGGGTTAGTCGAAGCGCGCTGGCGGTTTCAACCACTGAGTTCCCACGGCACCCGCTCAGTGCCTGTCGGCAGTGAGGTCGTAGAGCGTGACTCCATCCACCGTCACGGCGGTGTAGTGCTCCTTCACCCAGTCGCGGATCTTGTCGGATTCCGACGTCGTTTCGGATTCACCGCCGAAGCCCGGCATCCCTGTTTGTGATGACTCCAGGTAATAGTGGATCTGCCCGTCATCGACGTAGCCCTGGAACTGCTCCAGGGTCGGCGCGGGGTCGCCGCCACCGAAGCCACCGATCGGTATGACCGAATGTCCAGTCGCCAGTTGGTATCCCGAGGCGCCCATCGATCCGGACGCCGCGGCCACCCAGGTGTAGTCATCGGCATCGGTCTTCAACAGCGACGCCACTTCCTCGGACACCTGCCCGCCGGGACCGCCGGGCCCACCCGGGCCGCCGGGGAACGCGCCTGAGGCACCGCCAGGACCATCCGGACCACCAGTCCCACCCGGACCTCCGCCCGGGAAGCCCGGCATCCCGCCGTCCTTCGACGCCGGACCGGCGGTCACGATGGGACCGCTGTGCGCAGTGCTCACGGTCTGGATGCAGTACGCCACCGGTCCGGCCATCGCGGCCACCACCGCCAGCCCGGCCGCCCACACCTTGAGGTCGCGCGCTACCAGCCGAGTGCCTGGTCGTACCACTGCGACGAGCAGGACGATCACCGCCAGCGCGCCCGTGCTCACGACGACCCAGCGCAGCCATGGCAGGAAGTCGGGTGTCTTGCCCAACAGCACGAACGCCCACGCGGCAGTCAGCGCGACCGTCAGCGCCAATGTCAAAGTCACCCAGCGCTTTTCCCGGTTCTTCCACAGGTGCACCGAACCGATGCCCACCACCGCCGCCACCCCGGGCGCCAACGCGACCGTGTAGTAGTCATGGAATATCCCCGACATGAAGCTGAATACCAGGCCGGTGACCACAAGCCATCCGCCCCATGCGAGGTACGAGGCGCGCTTCAGGTCGGTCCGTGCCGCGCGCCCGCACAGCAGGAGGCCGGCGACCAGTAGAACCAGCGCGGCGGGCAGCAGCCAGGAGATCTGCGTGGCGGACTCGGTGGTAAACATCCGTGTGATGCCCGCGGCGCCGAACCCTGGGCCACCAGGGCCACCGTGGCCACCGCCCGGGGGCGGGCCGGGCATACCGCCTCCGCCGCCAGCGTCGCCGCCGAGGATGCGGCCAAGGCCGTTGTAGCCCGTCGTCAGCTGCAGGAAGCTGTTGCCCGAGGAGCCGCCGATGTAGGGGCGGTCGGACTTCGGCCAGAACTCGACCAGCGCGACCCACCAGCCGGCGGCGACGATCATCGCCGCCAGCCCGCCGAGCAACTGCAGCAGTCGTGTCCAGAACCGCGGCGGCGCCGCGACCAGGTACGCGATGGCCAGGCCCGGCACGATCAGCATCACCTGCAACTGCTTGGTCAGGAATCCGAAGCCGATCAGCGCGCCGCACAGCAGGACCCATCGCGTGCGGCCGCTCTCGATACCGCGCAGCAGCGCCCATGTCGCTGCGACCATGAGGAATACCAGCAGCGCGTCGGGGTTGTCGTAGCGGAACATCAGCGTCGCCACCGGCGTCAGCGCCAGCAGTGCCCCTGAGATGAGGCCGGCACCGGGGCCGAACGACCTTCGCACGGCGGCATACACCAGCGCCACGGACGCGACGCCCAGCAGCACCTGCGGCAGCTGTAGTGCCCACGAGTTCATGCCGAAGATCCGCGTGCTGATCTCCATCACCCACAGCGAGGCGGGCGGCTTGTCGACGGTGATCACGTTGCCCGCATCCGACGAGCCGAACAGAAACGCTTTCCAGCTCTGGGTGCCGGCCTGCACGGCGGCGGCGTAGAACTCGTTGGCCCAGCCGTTGGCGCTCAGGTTGATGGTCCAGAACACGGCGGTGGACAGCAGCATGAGGATGAGTGCGGGCCGTGCCCAGCGTGGGCTGGGAGGGGCATCGTCGTGGTCGACGTCGTCGCTGCGCTCGAGCGCACGCGTGGCGGTGGTCATTGGTCTCTTCCGTTGGTGGTGTAGGGCTTGATCAGCGGTTGGGGCGGAACACCCAGGTGCGCAGCAGGACGAAGCGCAGCACCGTGGCAGCAAGGTTGGCGGCGACCAGCACGCCCAATTCAACCCAATGCGGGGTGGGGTCGACGAGGGTGTGGACACTCGCCAGCGACCCACTGGTGATCAGCAACGCCATGCCGAAGACCAGCAGACCCTGGCCGTGATGGCGCGCCCGGCCACCCTGGCCGCGGATGCCGAACGTGAATCGGCGGTTGGCCGCGGTGTTGCCGATGGCGGTGATGAGCAGAGCGAGGAAGTTCGCAGCCTGCGAACCCACGAAACCCTGCATCGCACTGAAGATCCCGAGGTAGGCCAGCGTGCTGATGATGCCGATGGTGCCGAACAGGGCGACCTGGTGCGCGAGCCCGCGCGACGGACGGGCGCGGTGGGTGCCGAACTCGGCGGCCACCTCGTCGACGGAGATCTGGCCGGAGGCGAAGCCCTTCCGCATCCTGGCGATGCCTTTGAGGTCCGCAGTGGCGGTCGCGACGATGTCGACGCGACTGTCGGGGTCGTCGACCCAGTCGACCGGCACCTCGTGGATGCGCAGTCCGGATCGCTCGGCCAGTACCAGCAGCTCGGTATCGAAGAACCAGCCGGTGTCGGCGACCAACGGCAGCAGCCGACGCGCCACGTCGGCGCGGATCGCCTTGAAGCCGCACTGGGCGTCGGAGAACCTCGCCGACATTGTCGTCTTGAGAATCATGTTGTAGCAGCGGGAGATGACCTCCCGCTTAGGCCCGCGCACGACGCGCGAGCTCCGGGCCAGCCGCGTGCCGATCGCGAGGTCCGAGTGTCCGGAGACCAGAGGGGCCACCAGTGGGGCCAGCGCGGCGAGGTCGGTGGACAGGTCGACGTCCATATACGCGAGTACGGGTGAGTCGGAGTTCGACCAGACGGCGTTGAGCGCGCGGCCGCGGCCCTTCTGCTCCAGCCTGACCACGCGGACCCCGTCGAGCTCGGCGGCGAGCTGTTCGGCGATCTGCGGGGTCTTGTCGATGCTTGCGTTGTCGGCAATCGTGATGCGCACCGGGAACGGCATCGTCTCGGCGAGGTAGCGGTGCAACCGGTGCACGGATGCGGCCAGCGCCACCTCCTCGTTGTAGACGGGGACGACGACGTCGAGAACCGGGACACCGCGGCGCGCCGCGTCGGCCAGCACGCCCACTCGGTAGTGAGTGGCCGGGCCGGCTTCAGCAGCCGCGGTATCGATCACCATGTTGGTCATGAGAGAAGCTTGCGGCCCGGACATGTGTGGGCTGTGGGCCCAACATTTGTGTCTGCTATGCGTTTCTTTTGGGCGAGACGGGGCCGCTATGGTGCTCACCGGTGATCGCGTCGACGGACGAGTGGACATCGCCGTTGCGAGTTCATAGCCTGTCCCCGACACACGTAGCCGGACCAAGATCGGTCCCTGCAGTGAAGGATCGTGACAGTCCGAATGAGTCGGGTGCGCCAATCTGTTCGCCGAATGGCGGGCGGTTTCGCGGCCGCGGTGCTGGTAGTGGGCCTGTCGATCACGGGCGGCGCCAACGCGGACCCGGAGGCTGATGCGCTGGCCAGGCTCGATGAGCTGTCGCGTCAGGCGGTCCAGACCCGTGAAGGCGTCACGAACGCCCAACGCGATCTCGACGACAAACTGGCTGCTCAGACCGCAGCCGAAGACCGCCATCGCGCCGACCTGGCAGCCGTCGACGCGGCGAATGCCGAGCTCGCCTCCCGGCAGGCCGCCGCCGACCACATGGCGTCGATGACATATGTCAGTG
>CAZOIX010000076.1:0-9886 GCA_964579685.1 uncultured Mycobacterium sp. | reverse complement strand
GGCCGCGTCGATCCGGTGTCGCTGCGGCAGCTGCGGCGGGCGCTGCGCCGACTCGACGGTCATCAGCCGCCCCGCGAGCTCGGCGACCTGCTGGTCGATGCCCTGCAGCCGAAGTCCACAGTGGTGAGGGGAGTATCGGCCGAACTGGGCGGCCCCCTGCGCAGGCTCGGCGGCGTGCTGGCCGCCGCGCGACGCGCCGCGACGGAGGGCGAGGATCCTCGCTACACGCTCTGGCAGGCATGGCACCGATCCGGTCTGCAGCGGCGCTGGCTTGCGGCAAGCGAACGCGGTGGCGTGGTGGGGGCGCAAGCAGAACGTGACCTCGACGCCGTCACCGCGTTCTTCGACGCCGCCGAGCAGTATGTGAACCGCACCGCCGGGGCATCATTGCGTGGCCTCATCGATCACGTCACCGCGCTGGGGCTTCCGTCTGTCTCCCGCGACCAAGCCGGCCGATGCGACGCTGTGCCGCTGCTCAGCGCCCATGCGGCACTGGGCAAGGAGTGGGACTTCGTCGTCATCGCGGGACTGCAGGAAGGGCTGTGGCCCAACATGATCCCACGCGGCGGTGTGCTCGGCACGCAGCGTCTGGTCGACGTGCTCGACGGTGTGGGGGCTCCCACCGAGAAGGGGGTGTCGACGCGGGCGCCGTTGCTCGCCGAGGAGCGCAGACTCCTCGTCGCGGCGATGGGCCGTACCCGCAGCCGCCTCCTGGTGACCGCCGTCGACAGCGACTGCGGAGACGAGTCGATGCTGCCGTCGCCGTTCTGCGTCGAATTGGCCGCTCTGGCCACCGATCCCGACCCCGAGCCGCCCACCCCGGTGCACGCTCCGCGGGTATTGGCACCGGCGGCAGTGGTCGGACGCCTGCGGTCGGTGGTCTGCGCCCCACCGGATGACGTCGAGGAGAGTGTGCGTGCCTGCGCGGCAACGCAACTGGCGCGGTTGGCGCAGGCGGGCGTTCCCGGTGCTGACCCCGGCCAGTGGTACGCCTCGACGACACTATCCACCGATGAGCCGCTGTGGAGCGGCGACGACCACACCGTGACGCTGTCGCCGTCGACGCTGCAGATGCTGACGGACTGCCCGCTGCGCTGGTTGCTCGAACGGCACGGGGCCGGCGACGCACGCGACGTACGGTCGGCGATCGGCTCACTGCTGCACGCCTTGGTCGCCGATCCAGGAAAGACCGAGAGCCAGATGCTCAACGAACTCGAAAAGGTCTGGGAGAAACTCCCGTTCGACGCCGAATGGCATTCGGACAATGAACAGGACCGGCACCGGGCGATGTTGGCGACATTCGCGGAATGGCGCGCCCAAACCCGCCGCGAACTCACCGAGGTGGGTACCGAAATCGACGTCGCGGGCGAGGTCGGCGGTGAGAGCGGGGACGGCCCGCGGGTGCACCTCCGTGGACGGCTGGACCGACTCGAACGTGACAGCGAAGGACGCTTGGTGGTGGTCGATATCAAGACCGGTAAGAGTCCGGTCACCAAGGACGACGCTGCCCGGCACGCCCAGCTCGCGATGTACCAGTTGGCCATCGCGGAAGGGCTCCTGCCGCAGGGGGAAGAACCCGGCGGCGGGCGTCTGGTGTATCTGGGAAAGGTCAGCCGGGGCCGCGCCGTCGAACGCCAACAGGATGCGCTGACGCCCGAATCCCACGCCGCGTGGCGGTCGACGGTACACGCGGCGGCAGCGGCCACCCAGGGCCCTCAGTACGTCGCGCGGATCAACGACGGCTGTGTTCACTGCCCGGTGCGGAGCATGTGCCCGGCACAGGCGCCCGCAGGAGGTCAGCAGTGAAGCCGCGCTACAGTCCCGACGAACTCGCCTCGGCGCTCGGGCTCTTCGCTCCCACGGATGAGCAGGCGGCAGTGATCGCCGCGCCGCCGGGGCCGTTGGTCGTCATTGCCGGCGCGGGGGCGGGCAAGCCCGAGACGATGGCGGCGCGGGTGGTGTGGCTGGTCGCCAACGGCTACGCCTCACCGGCAGAGGTGCTCGGCCTGACGTTCACCCGCAAGGCGGCCGGCCAGCTGCTGCGCCGTGTCCGCACGAGGCTGGCCCGGTTGGCCGGGGCGGGCCTCGTACCAGCCGGTCCAGGCCTCGGGGAGGTCACAGACGACCCGCCCACCGTGAGTACCTATCACGCCTTCGCCGGAAATCTGTTGCGTGAACACGGTCTGTTGCTCCCGGTCGAACCGGACACTCGGCTGCTGACGGAAACCGATATGTGGCTGTTGGCCTTTCAGGTCGTATGCGAGTACCCCCAGCGGCTCGACACCGACAAGACGCCGGCCGCAGTGACCGCGATGGTGCTGCGACTCGCTGGACAGCTCGCTGAACATCTCGTCGATACCGATCAGCTGCGTGACACCCACGTCGAGCTCGAGCGGCTCGTGCATACCCTGCCCGCGGGTCCCTACCAGCGCGACCGCGGGCCCAGTCAGTGGTTGTTGCGCATGCTCGCCACCCAGACGGAACGCACGCAGCTCGTGCCGCTGATCGATGCCCTGCATCAGCGGATGCGGGAGCAGAAGGTCATGGACTTCGGCATGCAGATGGCCTCCGCCGCCCGGTTGGCGTCGTCGTTCCCGCAGGTCGGGGAGCAGCTGCGAAACCGGTACCGGGTGGTGCTTCTCGACGAGTACCAGGACACCGGCCATGCCCAGCGGGTGGCGCTGTCGGCATTGTTCGGCGGTGGTGTCGACGACGGGTTGGCCCTGACCGCCGTCGGCGATCCGATCCAGTCGATCTACGGCTGGCGCGGCGCATCGGCCACCAACCTTCCGCGCTTCACCACCGATTTCCCCCGTGCCGACGGTAGCCCCGCGCCGACCCTGGAGCTGCGTACCAGCTGGCGCAACCCGCCGGGCACATTGCATCTGGCGAACGCGGTGTCCGCGGAGGCCCGGCGTCGCTCCGTCGCGGTACGCAAGCTGCGGCCCAAACCTGATGCGGCCGCCGGGACCGTCAGATGTGCCCTCTTGAGCGACGTTGTCTCCGAACGTAATTGGATGGCTGATCATCTGGCGCGGATCTATCACGAGGCGCGGGATGACGGCACCCCAGTGCCGACGGCCGCAGTGCTCGTGCGACGTAACGCCGATGCCGCGCCCATCGCCGAGGCGCTCACCTCACGCGGTGTCCCTGTCGAAGTCGTGGGACTTGCCGGGCTGCTCGGTGTGTCCGAGGTCGCCGACGTGGTGGCGATGCTGCGCATGGTGGCCGACCCCACCGCGGGGGCCGCCGCGATGCGGGTGCTCACCGGCCCTCGCTGGCGCCTGGGCGCACGTGACATCGCGGCGCTGTGGCAGCGCGCCGTCGAACTCGACGGCGCCGATGGACCGGCGGACGGGACCGTGGCCGAGCGGGTCGTCGCGCAGGCCGCACCCGACGCCGACAACGCCTGCCTGGCGGACGCCGTCAGCGATCCGGGCCCACCGGCGGCGTACTCCGCGACGGGGTACACCCGCATCGTGGAGCTGAGCCGCGAACTCACCGCGCTGCGCGGTCATCTCACGCATCCGCTGCCCGAACTCGTCGCCGAGGTGCGACGGGTGCTCGGGGTGGATGCCGAGGTGCGGGCGGCGCGACGGGTGTCGGCGGGCTGGGCGGGCACCGAGCATCTCGATGCGTTCGCCGACGTGGTGGCCGACGTCAATGCTCGCTGCGGTGCCACGGTGTCCGGCCTTCTCGCCTACCTCGACGCGGCCGAGCAGGTGGAGAACGGCCTGGCGCCCGCCGCCGGGGCGGTGTCGGTCTCTGAAGGTCGGGTTCAAATCCTCACCGTGCACGCCGCCAAGGGACTGGAGTGGCAGGTCGTCGCGGTGCCCCACCTCAGCGGCCGGGTGTTCCCGTCCACTGCGAGCGCCAGGACATGGCTCACCGACGCCGGCGACCTGCCACCGCTGCTGCGGGGTGATCGGGCCACCCTCTCAGCACATGGCGTTCCCGTGCTGGACACGTCCGATGTCAACGACCGAAAGAAGCTGTCGGACAAGATCTCTGACCACAAGGACAGCCTGGCGGTGCGCCGCGTCGATGAGGAGCGACGGTTGTTGTACGTCGCCATCACACGGGCGGAGGACACGCTGCTGGTGTCGGGTCATCACTGGGGGGCATCGGAGACCAAACCACGCGGCCCGTCGGCGTTCCTCGACGAACTCAAGGCGATCATCGAGCGGGCCGACGCCGGGGGCGAACCCTGTGGCGTGGTCGAGCAGTGGGCGCCGGCCCCGGCCGACGGCGCACCCAACCCGTTGCGTGACAACGTGGTCGAGGCGCTCTGGCCGGCCGACCCGGCGGGCTCCCACCGCGACGATGTGGGTCACGGCGCCGCGCTGGTCGCCGCGGCGCTCTCCGATAAGTCCGACGGTGAACTCGCAGACGGCGACGAGGGTTGGGCCTCCGACGTCGATGCGCTTCTGGCCGAGCGCAACCGGACGGCCGATCGTTCGGTCCCGCCGCCATCGGCGCTGGGGTCCCTCTCGGTCAGCACACTGGTGGAACTGCGCCACGATCCCGATGCGGTAGCCCGACGGCTGCGACGCCGGTTACCCAGTCGACCTGATCCGCATGCGCTGCTGGGCACCGCATTTCACGATTGGGTACAGCGCTTCTATCACGCCGAGCGGCTGTTCGACCTCGACGACCTGCCCGGCGCCGTCGACCACGACGCCACCGTCACCGACGAACTCGCCGAACTGCAGGCCGCGTTTGCCGTGTCCTCATGGGCCGCACGCACGCCGATCGACGTGGAGGTGCCTTTCGACATGGCGCTCGGCGGGCGGGTGGTGCGTGGACGTATCGACGCGGTGTTCGGCGACGACGACGGCGGCGCCACCATCGTCGACTGGAAGACAGGTGACCCGCCGGACACTCCGGAAGCCAAACAGCATGCCGCTGTTCAGCTCGCCGTCTACCGGCTGGCGTGGGCGGCGCTTCAGGGGTGCTCGGTCGACTCCGTGCGCGCGTCGTTTCACTACGTGCGAAGCGGGCTGACCATCAGCCCCGACGATCTGCCCGGCACCGAGGATCTGTTGGCGCTGCTGGAAACTACTGCGGCTTAGTCGAGCGGTAGATCTTGAGCGCCTCGGTGATCATCGGGATCTGCAGGGGCAGGCGGGCGATGGCCCCGAGACGCATCGGCAGCGTTTTGTCGGGGTCGTTGAACCACATCCGGCACATGTTGAGGTTGCCGGGAAACACGCCGATGAACAGGGCCACGGCCGCCAGCGCCCCTAGACGGCGGGTCTTCGGCACCAGCAGCAGACCCCCAACGCCGAGCTCGGCGACGCCGGAGGCGTAGGTGTAGAAGCGAGCGCTACCCGGCAGCTCCTCCGGAATGATCGCGTCGAACGGCTTGGGCGCCACGAAGTGCAGGACGCCCATGCCCAGCAGGCCGGTGCCCATCAGGTGTGCTCGTTTCGGATTGGCGCTCTGCTGCAGTTCGGACGAGGGTGTGGTCATGGTTACATAATGGCGTGCGCGGACTGCGAGGACGACGTCTAGGGTCTGATGGCTAGAGGAAGATTGCGGCGTCGGCTCCGCCGGTTCGATCAGTCGCTGGCCGACCAACCGGTCCACGCACTGACCGAGACGGTGCAGATCCCCACCGAACCGGTCAGCCCCACCCAGCGCATCACCCGCCGGGTCGTCTACGCCACGCTGGTGCTGTTCGCGGTGGTGCTCATCGTCTACATCGACCGCGACGGGTACCGGGATTCACAGAACAACGAGCTGTCTTTCCTGGACTGCCTGTACTACGCGACGGTGTCGCTGTCGACCACCGGCTACGGCGACATCACGCCCATCACGCCGGGGGCTCGCCTGGTCAACGTGCTGGTCATCACGCCCATGCGGATCGCGTTCCTGATCGTGCTGATCGGAACGACGGTCGAAACCCTCACCACGCAGTCGCGGCAGGTCTACCAAATCCAGCGATGGAGGAACAAGGTGCGCAACCACATCATCATCGTGGGCTATGGCACGAAGGGCAGGACCGCGGCCGCCGCGATGGTCGGCGACGAGGTGGCACCGGCCGAAATCGTCGTCGTCGACGAGAACCCCGCCGCGCTCGAGCGTGCCAAGAGCGCCGGTCTGGTCACCGTGCGAGGCAGCGCGACCGACTCGGAGATTCTGCGGCTCGCCAGCGCGCAGCACGCCAAGGCGATCATCGTGGCGACCAATCGTGACGACAGCGCGGTACTGGTCACATTGACCGCGCGCGAGCTCGCGCCCAAGGCCAAGATCATCGCCGCGGTGCGCGAAGCCGAGAACCAGCACCTGCTCGAACAATCCGGTGCCGACTCGACGGTCGTGACGTCGGAGACCGCAGGCCGGCTACTGGGCATCGCGGTGCAGACTCCAAGCGTCGTCGAGATGATGGAAGACCTGCTGACCCCCGACGCCGGCTTCGCGATCGCCGAACGCGAGGTGAACCCCAAAGAGGTCGGCGGATCACCGAGGCACAACACCGACATCGTGCTCGGCGTCGTGCGCGCCGGCAAGCTGTTGCGCGTCGACGACGAACAGGTCGATGCGCTCGAGAACGGTGACCGGCTGCTGTACATCCGCAGCGCGGACGCCGAACGGTGATGAGCGGCGGGTTCCGGCTGCGCAACGTCCCCCTGCTGTCGCGCGTGGGCGCCGACCGGGCCGACACATTGCGCACAGATGTCGATGCGGCGTTGGCCGGCTGGCCCGACGCCCTGGGGCTCCGCGTCGACCGGCGCAACCAGGTGCTGATCTCCGAGGGCCGGGTGCTGCTCGGCAAGGCCGCCAAGCTCGGCGCCAAACCCCCGGAGAACGCGGTGTTCCTCGGACGGCTGGGCGACGGCACGCATGTGTGGGGGATCCGCGCGGTCCTGGAGGGGCCCGAAGACCCGCACACCGAAACCGAGGTGCTCGACCTGCGACGTGCCGGACCGATCTTCGACGACGTCAGCGCGCAGCTCGTCGCGACCGCCACCGCACTGCTGAATTGGCATGACAGCGCACGGTTCAGCGCGATCGACGGCGCACCGACCAAGCCGGTCAAGGGCGGCTGGTCGAGGGTCAACGCGGCCAACAGCCACGAGGAGTTCCCGCGCATCGACCCGGCGGTGATCTGCCTCGTCCACGACGGCCACGACCGGGCGGTGCTGGCCCGCCAGACCGTATGGCCGGAGCGGCTGTTCTCGTTGCTCGCCGGTTTCGTCGAGGCGGGGGAGTCGTTCGAATCGTGCGTCATCCGCGAGATCGCGGAGGAGATCGGGTTACACGTCAGCGATGTCCAGTACCTGGGCAGTCAGCCGTGGCCGTTCCCACGCTCGCTGATGGTCGGCTTTCATGCGATCGGTGACCCCGAGCAGGAGTTCTCGTTCAACGACGGCGAGATCGCCGAGGCGGCCTGGTTCACCAGGGATGAGGTTCGTGCCGCGCTGGCCGACGGCGACTGGAGCAGCGACTCGCCGTCGCGGCTCCTGTTGCCCGGATCGATTTCGATCGCGCGCGAAATCATCGAGTCCTGGGCCGCGCTGGACTAGCTTTCTTGCCGCGAGCAGACGGAAAACTGCCCATTCCGAGAGGAAAAGAGGCAGGTTTGCGTCTGCTCGCGGGAAGAAATCAGCGCTTGAGCTTCTTCTTGACCTCGGCCGGGCTCGGGTTGGTCAGCGTGCTGCCGTCGGGAAACTTGAGCGTCGGCACTGTCTGGTTACCGCCGTTGGCCGACGCGACGAACTCCGCCGCGGCGGGGTCGGCTTCGATGTCGACCTCGGCGAATGCAATGCCTTCGGACGTCAGCACCTTCTTCAGTCGGACGCAGTAGCCACACCACGAGGTGGTGTACATGGTCAACTCGGCACTCATATCGCGTTCAACCTAGCCGATGAGGTGGACATGCCCGCGGGCGTGCCCCGGTTTTGTCGGTCGGTCCTGACAAGATGGTCCGCATGCCGGTAGAGGTCGCGTGCTCGCGCATCATCGACGACCTCGACGAGGAGCAGCGCGAGGCCGTCCTCGCCCCGCGCGGTCCGGTGTGTGTGTTGGCGGGCGCGGGCACCGGAAAGACCCGCACCATCACCCGTCGCATCGCCCACCTGGTCTCGTCGGGGCACGTCGCGCCGGGCCAGGTGCTTGCCGTGACGTTCACCCAGCGCGCCGCCGGTGAGATGCGTTCCCGGCTGCGCACCCTTGATGACGGAGTGGGCACGGCGTCGGTGCAGGCGATGACGTTTCACGCCGCCGCGCGCCGCCAGTTGGCCTACTTCTGGCCACGTGTGGTCGGCACCACCGGGTGGGAACTGCTGGACACCAAGTTCTCGGTCGTCGCACAGTCAGCCAACCGCGCAGGCCTGCAGACCAGCACCGATGACGTGCGTGACCTGGCCGGTGAAATCGAATGGGCCAAAGGATCTTTGATCAGTCCGGAGGCCTATCCAGCCGCGGTCGCCGAGGCCGGTCGTGACATCCCGTTCGACGCGCAGAAGGTCGCCGCGGTGTATGCCGGCTACGAGACGCTCAAGGCCCGCCGGGACGGGACGGCGTTGCTCGACTTCGATGATCTGCTGCTGCATACCGCCGCAGCGATCGAGAACGACGCCGCGGTGGCCCAGGAATTCCGCGACCGGTACCGCTGCTTCGTGGTCGACGAATACCAGGACGTCACACCGCTGCAGCAGCGCGTGCTCGACGCGTGGCTCGGCGACCGCGACGATCTGACCGTCGTCGGCGACGCCAACCAGACCATCTATTCGTTCACCGGCGCCACGCCGCAGTATCTGCTGGACTTCTCGCGGCGCTTTCCCGACGCGGCTGTGGTCCGCCTCGAGCGCGACTACCGCTCCACGCCGCAGGTGGTGTCGCTGGCCAACCGCGTCATCGCCGCCGCCCGCGGCCGGATGGCCGGCAGCAAGTTGCATCTGGTCGGCCAGCGTGACTCCGGCCCGACACCCTCGTTCGCCGAACACCGCGACGAGGTCGCCGAGGCGGCCGCGGTCGCCAAGAACATCAAGCGGCTCATCGGGGCGGGCACTGCTCCCTCGGAGATCGCGGTGTTGTACCGCATCAACGCGCAATCGGAGGTCTACGAGGAGGCGCTGACCGAGGCGGGCATCCCGTTCCGGGTTCGCGGTGGTGAAGGATTTTTCAGCCGGCAGGAGGTCCGCCAGTCACTGGTGGCGTTGCAGCGCGCCGCCGAGCGCGATATCGACGGGCCACTGCCGGAGGTCGTCCGCGCCGTGTTGGAACCTCTGGGTCTGACGGCCGAGCCGCCGGTGGGCACCCGGGCGCGGGAACGGTGGGAGGCGCTGACCGCATTGGCCGAACTGGTCGACGAGGAAGTCGCCCAGCGTCCAACGCTGGACCTATCCGCGCTGCTCACCGAGCTGCGTCAGCGTGCCGACGCACGGCATCCGCCTGTCGTGCAGGGGGTCACGCTCGCTTCCCTGCACGCCGCCAAGGGTCTGGAGTGGGACGCGGTGTTCCTGGTGGGTCTGGCCGACGGCACGCTGCCCATCTCCCACGCTTTGGCCCACGGTCCCGACAGCGAGCCGGTCGAAGAGGAACGTCGCCTGTTCTACGTCGGAATCACAAGGGCGCGAATGCATCTGGCCCTCAGCTGGGCACTGGCCCGGGCGCCGGGCGGGCGGCAGAGCCGAAAGCCCTCGCGATTCCTCAACGGTGTCGCACCGCAGGCGTCCGCAGACAACGGCCCCAGCAGGCCCCGACGGGCCAAGGGCGCCACTCCGCGTTGCCGCGTCTGCAACGCCGCGCTGACCGCTCCGGCGGCCATCGTGTTGCGCCGATGCCAGGGGTGCCCTTCGGATATCGACGAGAACCTGCTCGCGCAACTCAAGGACTGGCGGCTACGCACCTGCAAGGAATTGAGCGTGCCCGCGTACGT
>CAZOIX010000075.1:0-9955 GCA_964579685.1 uncultured Mycobacterium sp. | reverse complement strand
AGCATGATCTCTTCGGCGGACATCTCCAACGAGAACAACGCGGTACGGATGTTCTGCTTGATTGCGGCGTGACGGGCGATGTCGAGGCCGAGGACACTCTTGCCGAGGCCGGGGCGGGCGGCGATGACGATCATCTGCCCGGGGACGAAGCCGCCGGTGAGTCGGTCGAGTTCGCCGAGGCCGGACGGGACGCCGAGGACGCTCCCGTCGGCGTGAGAGACCTTCTCAATCTTGGCGACCGTTTCCCAAACGAGGGAGGATGCGGGGGTCAGGTCGCCCTCGGTGCTACCGCCGTCGGCGAGGTCGTTGACCTCAGCCTGAGCGAGGTTGATCAGTTCGGCAGAGGAGAACCCTGCCCCGGGCTTCGCCCTCTCCAGGCCCTGCATGTGCATGTCGCGGACGCGTCGGACCGCAGCGGCTTCCTTGACCAGGTCGGCGTAGTAGCGCCACTCGACGGTCGCGGACCGCGACATGAGGTGAGTCAGGTACGCCTCCCCTCCCACGGTGTCCAGACGGCCGGTACGGCGCAGTTCGGAGACCACGGTGCCGTACTCGATGGCGGTGCCATCTATGTACATGGCCCCGACCAACTGGAAGATCAGGTTGTGGCGCAGTTCCTCGAAGTCGTCCGCGACCACGACGCTCTGGATCGACTCGTAGAGTCGCCCACGCAGCAGGATGGAGCCAATGAGGATCTCCTCGGCTTCCTTGTAGGTGACCTCGATGACGGCTTGGATCTCGTTCACGACAGCCGCCGATCTTCGCCGTCGAGAACCGTCACGCAGCGGTTCGGCGTGTCCTCGATGAGCCGCCCGTACGACGCGGCCTCCAAATGCTCTCGCAAGTCCCTATCAGAGAGATTGGTGGTCGCGAGGATCGCCACCTCGCGCCGGTACAAGTCGTCGAGGATCGCGTTGAGAACGGATTTCGCGGCATCCTTCGGTGCGTCACCGATGCGCCCGAGGTCGTCGAGGATGACAAGGCGTTTCCCCGCGATTGCTGCGTTGACTTCCGGTGCGCGTTCCGACGGCATCCCCCTGGTCGCGGTGGTCAGCAGGTCAGCCACTCGGATGAACGCTGCCTGGCTAGGCGCGACGGCACCGCTGAGGACGGCTCCTGTGGCCGCGGTGATCGCCAGAGTGGTCTTGCCAGTGCCGGGCTTGCCGGAGAGGACGAGATTCGCAGGGCTACCTCCGGTCTTCAAGCCCTTGAGTGCTGATCCAAGAGCGTGGATCTCGGGACGGATCGACTCGGGTAGTGGATACCGCCCGATCTTTCGTCGGTGACGCGGGTCTATCGCGCCGAACCACAGTTCGGCGCGTCGGGCCCGGAGGTCGATTTCGCGTTCGCGATCATCCGCTGCTGCTCGGCTTGCACCGCGACCATCTGGGACCAGCGTCAGTCCCTTCGAGCGACGAGAGGTCTCGATGAGATGCCTCACGCGGTCAGGATCGGGTTTGGTTCCGCGGAGGGCTGTTTCGTCGCGGGCGGATCCGCGGCGGCACCCATGCCGCTGGCAGGCTTCGCAGAGCAGTGACGCGGCCACTTCAGCGTCGATGCGTACACGACTCGGGACGACAGTCAATGTGTCGCAGCCGCCGCACTGTCCTGTGCACGAGCAGGATGCGAAATCGCGCTCGTGGTGGAGTGTGGGATGGGCGGTGACGTTCATGCAGACTCCTGGTGTGTCGGTCGTTCCGGAAGGTGGTCAGGGTCGAGACCCATGAAGGCGTAGATGTCTTCATCGGGCTGGGGTTGGACGTCGTGGCTCCTTATCGGCACGGGCGGAGGGGCAGGCGCTGCCGTGTTGGAGGCGTCATCTCTCTGCGTTTGCAGCGGCGGCAGAAGTCCCCAGTCGTAGATGACGTGGTACGGGCCGAGGCCCTTCTTGTAGGCGGGTCTCGTCCAGGTGATCGCTGCTCCAGCGAGCCGCTGAAGTTCCGCGCGGGAGGCCTGTACTTCCTCGACGGTGACCGCGCCGGTGTAGGCGTTGCGCCGGGCAGAGAGACCAGCGAGTGCGGCGCGACCGCGGCCCGATACGGGTGTGTCCCAGTCGCAGCCGGGCAGGATGGTGAGCAGGGCGACGATCGATTCGAGTGCGCCAGGTCGGAGCGGGTCACCGCTCGCGGCCTTTGATGACCACAGCAATGCGACGGGTACTGCTGTGAAGGGTTTGCCCGGCGGTGTGATGGACACTCGTGGTGTGCGGCCGCGGTGTGCGGTTCTTGAGATGAGACCTGCATGGTGGAGATCTCGAAGTTGCCGGGCGAGGACTTGTGCGCTCATGGGGCCCTGTGCTGATCCGCAGCGACGGCGAACCCAGGCCGCGTCGAGAGGTCGCTCGACGTCTTCTGCGCCGTTGGGCGCATCGTCCGTGAGCGCGATGAGGACGGCTAAGGCCTTCGGTGAGAGCGGGTGCCCTGCCACGCCGAGGCGAGCGACAGCATCTGCCGCGATGCGCACTGTTAGAGATTTCATCGAAGCCTCCTCTCCTCTCTGGCTTCCGCGCCCTCCGCGACGGGCCTCGTGGGGGGCGCACTTGTGTTCGGACGGGTTCTAACCGTCTTCGTCCTCTTCCTTGCCCCGAGCCCGTGGCGCGAGGTGCCCGCGCCCGCCGCGACGCGGAGTGCTGGGAGGGAGTGATGGCAGGGGTTCGGGAGCACTGGTCTTAAGTACTGATCTCTTGTCTTGCCTGAGACGCGTCGTTGGTGATGCCTGACGGGAGTAGATGCGCAAGGCTTAGATGCCTCACGCGAGCAGTTGGACTTGCCTGAGACGATCAAGTTGCTCGCGTTTACGCGCCTGAGACGGTGATTTGCTGCGCGGCGGCGATGTATCCGATCGATCGACGGTAAGGCGGCCGCCAACGGCCGTTCTGCGCTCTTGCCGATATCCAGGGATGACCGCGTCATCGATTCCGTCCTTTCATCTGGCGTGGTCTGCCCCCGGGCTGGCACCCGGGGGCCCCGGAGGGCCCACGCTCGGATCTCTTATCGGCAGGCCTGGCGGTTCGTGACTACTCCCGGTCGAACCTGCGCCGCGGCAGCGTGACACCCGGCCATGACAGGTCGCCGTTTCGTGAACGGCTGGACTGGTCAGCGGTCGACTGCCCGGGCTCGCAGGGAGGCTTCGATGACTTCGATCTGCTGGAGGACGCAGTGTTCGAAGGGGGTCGCGGCGCGGACTTCTGCGACGCCGGTCCAGGTGCCGGGAGTGGTCTCTTCGATGGTGGGCAGGGTGGCGATGGTGACCACGGTGCCGGTGTGCGGGAGACGAAGCGTCTCGCCCTCCATGAGCGCGTGCGGGTCGTGCGTGGCGGCGACGAGGGCGTCGAACCTGGAGCGTGCGGGGTAGTGGCCGCGGCGGACGCGGCCGATGGGGCGCATGTCGTAGTCGGTGGTGTGGTCGAGGCTGATGGTCATGGCTTCCATCCTTAAGTGTGAGAGAGACTGACACTTATGACGATACGGCCACCAACCGATAAGTGCAAGCATGACTGACACTTTTGATACGCTCGCACCCATGATCGACCGACCGGAAGACGTCGACGGTCTCGTCGACGCCAAACGCCTTGCCGAATGGCTCGGTGTGCCGGTCGCCCGCGTGCACACCTGGAGGTCCCGCGGCCTCGTAGAACTGCCCGCCCCGGCTGGCACGCTGAACGGGCCGGTGTGGCGTCTGGAGGACCTGGACGGGTTGCGGGAGGCCCTGGCCGCCCGGCCAGCCCACCGCCCCAAGGGCGGCTCCAAGGCTGCGGCGAAGAAGGACGACGCGACAGGGGACTAAACGGATGTCCCCGGGCTAGGCTCAGTCTCGAAGCGCGATATGACTCGCGAGCGCCTCTGACGGATTTCGAACCGGGCGCCGCTGGTGCGACAGGATGTGAGCCTGGACGGCACCTCTCATTCGAGAGGGGCCACGCGATGTCGTGCACCAAAGTCCGCCATGCCAGCCGATGGCACGCTCTGCGAGCACTCGCTGTGTTGCGAGAGCGAGGTCGCGGGGAAGTCGCTGTCTACCCCTGCGCGTCCTGTCGCGGTTGGCATCTGACCTCTTCGAAGTCGGCTGCCGACTGGGGCGGACGGCGGGGAGAGTCCTGGGTGAATCCTTCGTAAGAGGGACCGGCGGTGCGAGTGAATGTCGGCTTGCACGCTTAGCCTTCCAAGTGAGGGACCTCGATTCGCTGTCCCCAGCAGATCGGGAGGTCGATATGGAGCACCTTGCGTTCGACCTGAAGCAGCAGAAGAAGGGCGCGACCGCGGTCGTCACTTTGAAGTCGCAGGCGAACGTTCGGCTCATGACCGCTTCGAACTACCGAGCGTTCAAGTCGGGTCGCAAGTCGCGGTTCCAGGGCGGGTTGGCAAAGAGATCTCCTGCGCGGCTCTCGATCCCATCGAATGGACACTGGTACGTCGTCGTTGATCTCGGCGGTTTGGCGGGCAAGGTCTCCGCGAGCGTGAGCGTTGAACCCCCTCCTCCGGGCCTCCTCGCACCCCTGCGAGAACAGTCGCCTGCCCGTGAGGTCCAGGTTCGTAAGCCAGTAGAACCCTCGGGCGACAGGCTGGGTGGGCAGACGTGGGATGTCTTCATCTCGCACGCTTCTGAAGACAAGGCGGAAGTCGCGCGGCCGCTCCGAGCCGCGCTCGTCGCGCTCGGCGTGTCGGTCTGGTTGGACGAGGCAGAAATGCGCATCGGTCAGAGCCTGCGCCGCAAGATCGATGAAGGGATCCGTTCGAGCAGGTTCGGTGTGGTCATCTTCTCCGAGGCGTTCTTCGCGAAGGGGTGGACGAATCACGAGTTGGACGGTCTCGTGACCCGCACCGTCGCTGGCGAGCAGAGCCTTCTCCCGATTTGGCACGGGCTCGACGGCGACGCGGTCCGCGCCTACAGCCCGCCGCTGGCAGACAAGTTCGCGCTAAGCACCGCTTCGACCACCATCGAGGACATCGCCGATCAGATTGCTGAGGTTGTCCGGGACGACTCCGACTGACCTGTGCGGTCAGTCGATTTCCCTGATCCCGTTGGTCAGCGCCCACGCAGCGAACCGCTTTCGGTTCTCCCAAGACAGATCGTCGATGTCCGGCCGTTGCTCCAGTGGGGTCTCTTCGTGTTCCCACTGAATCTGCAGTGCCGCGAACATCTCGGAGTCGAAGTCGTTGAGCATCCACGGCAGGTTGCTTGAGGATGCGAGCCCAACGCATCGGGCCGCAACGTCCCCTGGGCTTGCTGCCTTCGTGGCGATCGCTTCTGCGATCTTCCCTTGGAGTTCATCGTGCAGGCCGAACGTAGAGATCATCCCGATCGCAGTTCGGAACATGAACGCGTAGTCGGCGTCGTCTCGTTGCAGGATGTGACTGACGATGTCGTCGACGAGACGCTCGGCCACCCTTCTTCCGAGATCCGACTGAGTCGGATCCATTCCGCCGCGAAGGGAGTATCCGATCGCCTTCAGGAGATCAACGGAACTGTTGCATGCGCTCATCAGTGAGGGACCGAGGTCGTCGATCGTGGGTGCTCGTTCCAGCAATAGAGCAAGCATGTTGATCGCGGCTTGGCGTGGGCTGAAGAAGAGATGACTGCTCGTCTTGGTCTTCTCGATGTATGAAGCGACGGCGCGAATTAAGTCGACGGTGATGGTCTCGGGATCTGCATCCTCGATCGACTCGCGCAGACGATGGACTGCGTTGTGGGCAATTGCCGCGTCGTCACTCTCGATCAAACTGTCCAGGCGCTGGGTCTCAGGGCTCTGAATCGCCTGCGCCATGTCATTGACGGCTTTGGCAACGAGAACGTCGCTCACGTCGTCTTCCGTGATGTCGAACGCGAAGTAGCGATCGAAGTAGCGAGAGTTGTGTGCGCGCTTTCTCTCGAACCCCGCACCGAACTTGCTGAGGGTTGGGAAGACCTGCATCAGAACAGATCGGGCGCCGTCTCGTTCTCGCTCGGGAACTAGAGCAAGCAACGGCGTTATATCGGTCTCGGACTTGTCGATCTTGTCGTCGATGAACAACGTCGCTGTCGGTGAGGACCGAGTCAGGTGGGCCTTCCAGTCAGGGAGCGCGGCGTACATCTCGGGGTAGTGGAGCCGGATGAATGTCAGGATCAGCAAGTCGGTGTCGTCGACGTCGCCCGGATCGATCATGGGGAGGTAAAGCCTCACCTGGGCGAGAAACCGGTCGACGCTCCGAAGGGTGTTGAGGCGGCCAATCAGCATCTCGCCCAGCGCTTCCGCGCGCTGGTGTGGGTCGTCCAGAGTCCGGTGGTGCTCCTTGTAGATTGCGTCGAGCCCCTCGCGTATCCGACGCAGTAGATGCACTCGCTGGACTGGTGGGATCGCAATTGGGTACTGGACGATCTTCTCCATGAAGCGACGTGCGCGCTCCGGCTTACCGCTGGTGAGCGGTCCAGCCGCGAGGACGTCGGTGATGGTCTCGTCGTCGTAGGCGAGCAGATAGTCAACGCCAGGAAAGCGGCCCAGCAGCCGGATGACCTTGAGGAGCGTCATCAATTCGGCGGGGTGCAGTCGATCGATGTCGTCGGCGATCACGAGCAGTCGGACGCCTGCGTCTGAGATCTCGCTTGCGGCGGCGTCGAATCGATCCTGCCAGGGCGGTTCGGCCAACCAGGTCTGCTGTGCCTTCGTGCCGACCTCGTGCATGGCGTCCCCGCCCGGAAGTGCCTTCACTGCGGGGGCAGCGACAGTGGCGAGTTTCCGGAGTGAACGGCGGACGGACTGGGCTTTCGACTCTGGCAGCACGCTGGCAACCACGGCGAGGAACTCTCCGACGACCTCGTCTTCGGAGTCCGCAGCCCACGGGGTGAACCGGCGGACGGTCCACTGCTGCCCTCGAGTCTCCAGCGACTCAGTGATCATCTTGAGGAGCGAAGTCTTGCCACTGCCCCACGGGCCCGTTAGTCCATAGACGATGCTGGACTTGTCGCTGTGATTCGCGTCGATGAGGCTTGCGACCTTCTCTGCGAACGGAAGCCGACCGAGTGCATCTTCGGCGGAGGTTGAGAGCGGATCGTCTGCCCAGCCCCCGACGCCTGCATCGCTCATCCTTCGAGCCTAGGCCTGGACCGGCTCTCGGCGTTGAAACCGCGCCATGCGGGTCTACCTCGGTTGCGCAGCGGGACTGCGTGCTCTCGGGCGCTGATCGAGACGACAGCGACGCTCGGCGTACGCTCTCCTGCATGTCCCTAGGTTGGTCAGTGGAGATCCCCGCGGACGTGCTGGCGGCAGCGACTGAGGCGGGCAAGCGCAGGGGTGTCGACCCGAGCGTGCAGGTCGCGCGTTGGGTCCGCATGGGTTGTGAGGTGGAGTCGGCGGCGGACCGGGCTGCCGTGGACGAGGCGTTGGCGGGGGAAGGGTCGTACGACGACCTGCCGCCGGGCGAGCAGGCCATCGTCCGAGCCGTGTGGTCTGAACGCATCGTCGAGGCGCGCGACGCCCTCGACTACGAAAGCGTCTTCACCGCTGCTGGCGAGTCGTGGACCGAGGCTGACCAGGACGGCAACGTCATCCGCCGTCCCTGAACCGCGACTCCCGCGCAGGCGTGAACCGTGTGGGGTCACGAATGTCTCGAGTGGCTCCGCCTTCGCCGCTGCGATCGCCCCATCTCGCCGTCATTTCACCTCTAGGAGCCATACCCACCCTCTCCTTCAGCCTCCCCACACTGTTCTTGTGTGGTGGGGGCAGCGTGGGGGGCCACCCGGTCCCCCTGGGTTTTCCGGGCGGGCCCGTGTGCGCGTAGCGCGCGCGGGCCCGCCCCGTCGTTCTCTCGGTGAGCGTGAGCGTGAGCGGGTGCTGTCAGGTGAGGTCGAGGTCGGCTGGGTCGATATTCGGGTTCGCGTCGCGGATCTTGCGCCTGGCGCGTGCGAGGGTGGTCTTCACGGTCGCTTCGCTGGTGTCGTGGGCGTAGGCGATCTCGCGGAGGGTGTCGCCTGCTGCTTGCGCGAGGAGGAAGGCCCGTTCGCGGTCGTTGACGGCGCGGAGTAGGTCGGCGGCGAGTGCGCGTTGCCGGATGTTTCCGCTGCCGATGTGGCGGCGGAGGTGCTCGGGGTAGGGGTCTTCTCCGGCGTCGATGTCGGGGGCGGAGCGCGGCATCCGGCCCCAACCGTTCTTGGGTTGGCGGCGGTGCGCATCGCGGGCGAGATTCGTGGCGGCCGTGTAGATCCAGGCCTTCGGCTTCTCGGGCCGCTGGGGAAGCGCAACTAGACGGGTGATGGCTTCGTCGGCGATGTCGTCGAGGTCCGTGTCCGGTGCGCCAGCCTTCCGAGCAGCACGTTGGGCGGTGCGCCGCCACTCTGCGTACGTGTCGTCATCGATCTCCACCCGGTCAGTGTCGCCCGGAGTTGAGGCTGATGGGACGGCTTCGGGATTGGTTGTTTACCTCCGCCAATGTTTCTGCGTCTAACCCCTCACGGCACTTCCGCCGAACAACCGTGAAGGAGCATCACGATGCAGAACGTCAGGATCAACAGGAGCGAGTTCATCGCCAGAGTGGAGGCGAACCGCGAGGGCCACCGGGCCGCGTTCGAGCAGGCCCTCGACGGCTACCGCGACCGAGTCATCCGCGAGTTGGAGAGGCGGGTCCGGCACATCCGCGAGGGCCGTGATTTCGATCTGCACTTCCGGCTTCCGGAGCCGAAGGACCACACAGACGACTACGACCGGATCCTCACGATGGCACGCATGTCGGTCGATGACGTGATCGAACTCGAAGCGGACGACTTCGCGTGTTTCGTCCTCGATCAGTGGTCCTGGCAGCGGAACTTCGCCGAGACCACCTCCATGTACCGGGCCGTCGCCCGTCGCCGCTGACCACCCCAAACCCGAAGGAGAACCCCATGGCTACACATCTGTTCCAGATCGACGAGGAGTCGGTCTACTCGATCGTTGACGCGATCGAGGAGGGCATCGAGACGACGTTCCTGGCGCCGCATCACCTGCGTCACGAGGTGAACGTGGGTGACGAGTTCATCTTGTGGAAGACGGGGCGCGACGCGTTCGCGTTCGGCTCGTACCTCGTGACCGGCGAACCGGTGGCGACGACGCAGTTGCGCGACCACCGCGATCCGAGCCGAGGCGAGTCCATCCGTCCGTCCTTCCCTGTGAAGTTCGTCGGCTTCCTTGATCGTGAGGTCGAGCGTGACGAGTTGAAGAACGAGAGCGCGTTCGAAGGTTTCGGGTGGACGCGCGCCAACATGGCGAATCCGTTGCCGTTGACGGTGGAGCAGGCGGAGGTGATCTTCGCGTTGGCGGCGAAGGAAGTGTGACCTTCCGCCGGCCTCCACACTGTTCTCGTCTTGCCTGTCGGGTTTCGCGGGGGAGAGTGCTGAGGCGGGCCGGGTGCCCGGGAGGCCCGCGCCGGTGGTGCCGAGCGGGCCTGCGCGGGCCCGCGGGTGTGGCCCGCGGGTCTGTCCCGCCACAGGCCCGCACCCGCTGTCCCGCCCCGCAGGCCCGGTCCCGGGGATGGGGCGGGACTCCCGGGTGCCCCGCCCCGGGCCCGCGCGCGGGTTTCCCTGCAATTCCAGCCCTCAGTGGCAGTCCCGGTGCGGGGTGCCCCGCGGGACTTCCGGCCGACACCCGCCCCGCGGGCCTGCGGGCCTGGATTGGGGCCCGGGCCTGGCCCGCCCCGCATCGGGCCTGGCCCGGGGGCGGGTGTGCCGGGGCCTGGCCCGCCCCCGGGGGGGCCTTTGGGCAAGGCCAAGTGGCTTTAGTGGCCGACATGGGTGGTTAAATGACCTCTGGATGATCATTGATCAAGGTCACAGGAATTGTCTCTTTCATTGAGCAATTTGGAGGGGTGGACCTTGGGTCATGGTAAACCTTGGAAGCAGAAGTTGGTGGTGGACCTGGGGATAGGGGGGGCAAGGTCAAGTGGCTTGCTGTAGTGGACGTGGGTGGTAACCTGGATGATCTTGGTCACAGAAGCTGGTGGTGGACCTGGGG
>CAZOIX010000074.1:0-10052 GCA_964579685.1 uncultured Mycobacterium sp. | reverse complement strand
GTACCGGCCACCGCACGGTCGCCGTGCCGACGCGTTGCCAACCACGGGTTTTGATCCGGCGCTTTGGATCGAACATGCCGAAACGGCTGCCCGCAGCCATGATTGCCGGAACCAACGTCAGGGCAACGGCGACAGCGACCAGGATTCCCACGGCGCCCGGGATGCCCAAGGGCTGAAAGAACGGCAACCGGGTAAAGCTCAGGCATGCAATGGCGCCGGCGATGGTGACGCCGGAGGCCAAGACGACCTTCGCGACACCGCGGTACGTGGTGAAGTAGGCCGTTTTCCGATCCTCACCGGCTTGACGAGCCTCTTGATACCGCCCGATGAAAAAGATTCCGTAGTCGGTTCCGGCCGCGATGCCGACGGACACCAAGAGATTGACGACGAAGGTCGTGAGACCAACAATGCCGTGCAAACCAAGAAACGCGACAATTCCGCGAGCCACCTGCAGTTCTATGAGAACCGTCAGCAAAATCACGATGGTGGTGATGAATGAGCGGAAGACGATCAGCAGCATCACGAAGATCACGCCGAACGTGACCAACGTGATCAGGATGACGGTCTTGTTACCGCTCGCCCCCATATCCGCGACGATCGCCGCGGGCCCGGTGACATATGCCGTCACCCCGGGCGGCGCGGGAGTGCTATCGACGATCTGTTGGAGGGCACGTACCGATGCGTTCCCCTCCGCCGACCCCGTGGCGCCGACGAGGGACACCTGCACGTACACCGCTTTACCGTCGGTGCTCTGAGCGGCACCCGCCGTGAGTGGATCCCCCCAGAAGTCCTCGACGTGCTTGATGTGTTGCGGATCGTCCTCCATCTGTTGGATCACTTGGTCGTAGTAGTCATGCGCGTCGGCACCGAGGGTTTGTTGCCCCTCCAGGAGCAGCACTGCCAGCGTGCCCGTACTCGACTCCGCAAATGCCTGGCCCATGCGCTGAGCGGCCTTGGTGGACGGCGCATCTGGGGCTATCAGCGGTACCGAATGCTCCCTCTCGACCTGTTCCAGCGAAGGGACGAAGAGCGTGAGGACGACGGTGAGCGCAACCCACAGCAGGATGATCGGGACGGAGAGCCGACGGATCCACCTCGCCGCAAACGGCTGGTCGGTGTGTTCCTGGACCGCGTGGGTGTTGCTCATGCGGCCGTCAGCTGACACGAGGTGAAGGCGTTGAACGCATTCTTGATTTTCTCGGTCCTCACCTGGTCGTCCACAAGGATGCGGCAGCCGATGCTGTCGCTATCACCCTGCGCCAAGACGCTCAACATCGCCGTCGTATCGCCGATCGGGAACTCCAGCGACCACGGCAGCGGAGCGGCCTCGACAAAGGTCGGAATCGAATTCTTGTCGAAATAGCTGATGCTGGCCACGGTTCCCGGTGGCCCGAAAACCTCGTATGTCATGTGCTTGGGGTTGTACGGCTTGGTGTCCTCGGCCTGAGTGTCGGAGTACGCGGGTCGATTGTCGGATCCGAAGAGGCCGTGCAGTCGCGACACAGTGAAGGCTCCGGCACCGGCAACCACCAGGACCACCAGCGGAATCCACACCCGCTTGAGAACCCTCAGAATCACAGACCCCCACCTATCTCGATGCCAGGCACCATGTCGGCGACCATGCAACTACACGTGGGCTACGCCACGCAAGAAACAGCCCCTCTATCGCCGTGACATCGCCGACTGGCCGCGCGACGTTACCGCAAACATTACGGCGCCGACGACCGCCAACCGATCTCGACGAGTAAAGCATGCCGGCGGCCTCCATATCGGCTTGTTCCCAACGTGATATGGGATCGCAATGCATACGGTGTGTCCAGGAGCACGGTACGGATATTCCGCCCCCCTCCGCAAATCCTGTCAGTGAGTTAACCCCGGGTGGCAATGAAGTTACTTCTTGTCGCGCAAACACCCCGCTCGGTCATTACCGTAGCGGCGCGTGGCGGAAGCCGCATGCCGGGCATTTACAGGAAATTTTGCAGCCATGACAAACCACCGGATCCCGGGGTGTAACAGGGCAGCGACTCCGGCCGATACCAGTAATGCGTCTCGGGGCAGGTTTGAGGCTGCCGAGATGATGGTAGTAATGCTGGTATCGGATAAGCTCGGCACTAGTCTGAGCTGGGCGACTAGGCGTGGTAGCCAGAAAGTTAGGGGAAGAGTCACCCATGATGAAGAAGTCGTTGACCAGATTGACTGTCGCAGTGGGCGGTCTGGCGGTGTCGTTGACCGCCGGGGCCGGATTGGCGTCCGCTCAGCCCAATATTGATGCCATGGTCAATTCACCGTGCACCTATGACCAGGCCATCGCTGCGGTGAATGCGGAGAATCCGACCGCTGCGTCGTATCTCATGCAGTCTCCGCCGAACCTGAAGTTCGTGCAGGTGTTCCTCAGCTCCTCCAAGGACGAACGCATCTCCCTGCTCAACCAGATCAAAAACAACCCTGGGATCGACCAGGCCATACCGGTCTTCAACCAGATGATGACCAGCTGCGTCAACTACTGAGCGCAGCCGAACGTCGGCTCCACGCGGCCATCCTCGCCAACGAGGGTGGCCGCGCTGCCGTCGCAGCGCCGGACACCCTTTGCGCCACAAGGGGTTCGACTCAGACGCCGTCAGCGAAGAAGTCAAGGATCGCCGAGTTCACCTCGTGCGGCCGCTCGAGAAATCCCAGATGGCCGGCATCGGCAATCTCGTGGTACCGCCCGTTCGGAAGGGCGTCGGCCATCTCGGCGCCGAGATGTGGGGGCATCACGAGGTCGTCGGCGAACCCGATGACCAACGCGGGAGTGGTGACCGCCCTGTAGGCGGACAGCCGGTTGTTCGCCGGCGCGACGCCATGCTGTGCGCGAATTCCCGGTGTTACCGTCGTCGGCCACATCGTGAACGTGTCGATCCAGTCCCGAACCGCCTCGTCGTTGTTAAGGGTCTTTGGCGAAAACCCCTCCAGCAGGCGCAATTTCGCTTCGTAGCTGGGCGGCAGTTCGACACCGGCGTCGGCGAATTCCGCTTCGGCCGCGCGAAAGAACTCGCGTGCACGATCGTGGCGCCCACGGGTGGCAAGCAACGCCGCCTGGCTCACCAGGTCGGGCCGGGCCAGCATCAATTCTTGTGCGATGTACGACCCCATCGAGGTACCGACGAGCCGGGCGGGAGCCGCGTCGAGTCGCTCGATCAATTCCGCGGTATCGGCGACCATCGTTGCCGTCGTGAAGCCGGCGGCGTCCGCCGTTGCCCCCACTCCCCTGTTGTCGAAGGTGATCACCCGGTAACCCGCGGCGAGGAATGCCGGGACCTGGTGTAGGTCCCACGTGCGTCCAACACCGCCCTGACCCGCGATGAACACCACAGGCTCCCCGTGGCCGCGGTCATTGTGCGCCAGATTTCCCACGTGGGGACGGTACTACGCGCAGCAAACTCGCGCGGCGCCGGGCCTGGGGGTTAACCCCCAGGAATTTTTATGGCAATCCTCCGGCGACTGATCCCATCAATTCGGCCGGGTGCTGCGCCATTTTCTGGTGCACTCCGTTCGTTCCGCGGATACATTCCTTATCCATGCAGCGCGCACTCAGTCAGGTCTTCGATCCGCGCCAGAACGCGCTGAACGCCTGGCGGCTGGTATTGGCCGCCGGGGTGATCCTGCAGCATTCCTGGCCGTTGACGGGCCGTGACTTCGGGACGCCCTTCGTTCAGCTGTTCACTCAGGTATGGGTGGACGGGTTCTTCGTGGTGTCAGGGTTCCTGATCACGGGGTCGTGGCTCAACAATCCCCGGCTGAAGGAGTACGCGGCGGCGCGCATCTTGCGGATCTTCCCCGGACTATGGGTGTGTGTAGTCGTCGTGGCATTCGTGCTGGCACCGATCGGCGTGGCGTTGTCCGGGGGGTCGCTGCGGCTGTCATCACAGATCGCCTATGTCCTGAACAACGGCATGCTCAATGTCTTCTACACCGGTATCGACGGGACCCCGAAGGGAGTGCCGTGGCCCGGCGTGTGGGACGGGCCGCTGTGGACGCTGATTTTCGAGCTGATGTGCTACATCGGAGTCGCGTTGTTGGGTGTCATGGGGTTGCTGCGGCGGCGGTGGACCATCCCGACCGTGTTCGTTCTGGGCGTCGCGGGGTCGGCGGTGGTGGGGTATCCGGTGATGGCGGTCGAGACGATTCCGCAGATGATGTTGCGCTTCATCGTCGTCTTCTCGGCAGGGGCTCTGGTGTATCAGTTTCGCGACCGGATACCGGCTCGCTGGTGGCTGGTCGCAGTGTGCGCCGGCCTGGTTGTCGCGTTGGGATTGCTCCCGAACTATCGGGTGTACGCCGCGCTGCCGTTGGCGTACGCGGTGATCGTGTCCGGGGCGCTGTTGAAGCGTCCGCGGCTGCGCAACGACCTGTCGTATGGCATGTACATCTACGCGTGGCCCGTGCAACAGCTCCTCGCCGCGGCGGGATTGCTCTGGCTGGACCCCCGGTTGTTCTTCGTCGTGGCCGCGCTCTGTACGGTGCCGTTGGCCGCCGGCTCGTGGTTCGTGGTGGAGCGGCAGGCGATGAAGTTGAAGCGGCGAGTCCGCACAAGCGAGTTCGCGGAGTCCTCGCCTGGGGGTTAACCCCCGTCAATACGTCTGGTAAACGCAGTGTTGTCCCGCGGCGGCGGTCAGTACGTTGACACTATGGTCGCCGTGACAGATGAACAGACTAAGCGCACAACGGCCGATACGACGGCTGATACGAGTGCCCCGCCTTCGCTGCGTCCCATCGGCTTTGGCCCCAGTGCATCGATGATCGCCGGCGCGGCGATCGGCCTGGTGTGGTTGTGGGTGCCGATCATGATCGTGGTGTTCGGCATCTCGGCGATCCCGTCGGTGATCGGATTCGCGGTCGCCCTCGTCGTCTTCGTGTACCTGATGCGCGGCGTGGAGTGGCTCGAGCGGGTCCGTAGCGAGGCCGTGTTCGGCATGGGTATCCCGGTACCGCCCAGAAGGATCTCCCATCACACCGGCTTTTCGCGCTGGTTCCACCAGTTGTGGCTGGACCTCAACGGCACCCGGTTCTGGAAGGGCTGCACACACCATTTCGTCCGGGCCATCTACGACATGGCGGCCGGTGGCCTTGCGTTCGCCCTGCTCGCGTTTGCCTTCCTGGCACCCGCCGGGGCGATCGCCGTGAGCCGCAGCGGCCCCAGCGCCGGAGTGTTCTTCATCCCGCCGATGCTGGCGTGGCCGCTGGCCGTCGTCGCATTCGTGGTCGCCGGCGCGATCGTGGTGTTCGCACCGATTCTGGACGCCAAGATCGACCGCTGGCTGCTCTCGCCGTCGTCGACCGCGATGTTGCAGGACGAGGTGAACGCGCTCGCCGACGCCAGGCTCGGTGCGGTGACCTCGGCGCAAACGGAGCGACACCGCATCGAACGCGACCTCCACGACAGCGTGCAACCGCGGCTTGTCTCGCTGGCAATGACCATCGGCCTGGCCCAAACCAAGCTCGACACCGACCCCGCCGCCGCCAAAACGCTGATCGCTGAGGCTCACGACGACGCGAAGAGCGCACTGGTGGAACTGCGTAACGTCGTGCGCGGCATCGCGCCGACGATCCTCTCGAACCGGGGTCTGGATGCCGCGCTCTCGTCGGTGGTGCAGCGCGCGGCCGTCCCGACGTTGCTGGACATCGATCTGCCCCGGCGGATCCCCGAGGAAACAGAGGCGGTCGCGTATTTCGTCGTCGCCGAGGCACTCACCAACATCGCCAAACATGCGCAGGCATCGCGGGCCATCGTCACGGTGACACTCGACGAAACCGAAAACATGCTCCACGTCTCGGTTTTCGACGACGGCCGCGGCGGTGCGCAGATCACCGACAGCGAAACCGCCACCGGCCTAAGAGGTCTGGCCGAAAGAGTGCGCGCGGCCCGCGGGACGTTCACGGTTTCCAGTCCCGTCACGGGCCACACCACCGTCACCGCGGAGCTGCCTTGCGCATCGTGATCGCCGAGGACTCGGCGCTGCTGCGCGCGGGCATCGAGCGCATTCTGACCGACGCCGGCCACGAAGTGGTGGCCAGCGTGGGTGACGCGTCAAACCTCTTGCGGTTGGTGAACCAGACCCGACCTGATCTGGTGATCGTCGATGTCAGGATGCCGCCGACATTCACGGACGAAGGTATCCGTTGCGCGGCCCTGCTGCGTAGCCAGAATCCCGAGTCGCCCGTGCTGGTGCTGTCGCACTACGTCGAAGAACGCTACGCGGCAGACCTGATCACCTCAGACACCCGCGGCTTCGGCTACCTGCTCAAGGACCGCGTCGCCGACGTGCCGGCGTTCCTGGACGCGGTCGAGGTCGTCGGCGGTGGTGGGACCCTGCTCGACCCCGAGGTCGTCTCGCAGATCCTCGCCCGATCTCATCGCCGCAGCGCACTCGATCAGCTCACGCCCCGCGAAAGCGAAGTACTGCAGCTGATGGCGGAGGGCAGGACCAACTCGGCGATCGCGACCACCCTGCACATGTCGACCGGGTCGGCCGAGAAGCACATCGCCTCCATCTTCACCAAGTTGTCGCTCGCCCCCGACGACACCGAGAACCGCCGGGTTCTCGCCGTTCTGCGTTTTCTCGAGTCGTAACCGAAAGGATGCTGATCATGACAACGATCGCCCTTTGCCGAACCGTTGGGGGATGGACATGAAGACCGACCTACAGGTGATCGAGGGCGCGTTAGCGCTCATCGAAGCCGATGGAGGCTGGACACAGCGCGCCTACTGCCGTGATGCCAACGGCGGCGAGGTCCAGCCCGCCGTCGGTTCCTCGGGCGAATGGCTGCGGGTGCGCACCGATCCCGTCGGCGAGGGAGGCTACCGTGCGCGCACCGAGCCCGGGGCCACGCCGTACAGCTTTTGCCTGGAGGGGGCGCTGCGGGCGGCGGCCGGCTACTGGCACGTCGGCCAGGCTTCGGCAGCCCACGAGCAGATCGACCGGTTGGAGAATCTGCTGCTGCGGCTGGCGAATTCGGCGTCCGCGCCAGGCTGGCCGAGCGTGCGCGCCTACAACGACGACGTTCACACCACCAAATCCGACGTGGCGCTGACACTCAAGCGCGCCGCCGTCCAACTCGAAGGGCAGGAGCAGCTATGAGCAGCATCGACGCGCCCCCAGCCCGGGGTACTTCGACTCCCCCGACTCCGGCTCCGTCGTTGTCCGGGGGCAACCGCACCGTGATACGCGCCGTGCTCGCCGTGATCGGAGCCATCGTCGTAGTCGGCAGTTTGGTCAGCCTCGGTGTTGTCGCGGCCGGGCTCAGCAGCATTCGCGTCGTCACCGACACCCAAGCGCTACCGGCAGGCATGCGATCGCTGGCCATCGACACCGGAGATGTCCCGGTCAGCGTGCGCGTCATCACCGACGCCGACGCCAAGGGGGCCAGCGTCGACCTGCGACTGGTCACAAATTCGGACGACACCCAGCTGGCCGTCGCCAAGGACGACGCGGGCAACCGAGTCACACTCAGCGACAACGGTTCTGGATTCCTATGGCTCAAGCGCACGGGCGAGATCAAGGTCATCCTCCCGCCTGATGTCGCGCGAGAACTGAACGTGACGGTCAACGAGCAGACGCGCTCGCTGACCTGACGGCTAGCGCCGTTCGGCTCACCGGCCCACCAACGCTAGGTCAGCCAGAGCACCGATTACCGGCGCCACCTGCATCGTGTACCGGAACGTCGCATGATTGAAGTCGCGGTAGACCAGAGTGTTGCCCACGATCGCGGGGCATCTTTCTGCGGTACAGAACAGTTCCGTGATATCGGCATAGTGCCCGCCGCCAGCCGTGGTTGCAGCTGTCTCAGCCGCTATCCCTTTGTGGTTCACGGCCTTTGACGCTGCAGGCGAGCAAGCAGTTGCATCGGCGAGGTGGACGGAGAGGCAGTTCGGTACCCACGTCCCTGGACTAGGTATCGGCCCGAGCACAAGCACGTCCGCACCGGTGTCGCGGAATTGTCGCACCAGCTCGGTGAGTTTGTTGGTCCACGTCGAATCGTATGAGTCGAAGCCCGAGGTGAAGTCGAATCGCTTGCCGTATTGCCTAGACACGGCGAGCACGATCAGCCGCGGGTGTTCTGCCTTCAATCGAGCGGCGATACGAGGCCGCCACTGATCACACTCCTCGTAGTCTCGGCGAAGAGTGGCGTTGAACATGGTCAGCTCCAACATGGGGCAACCAGCCTTCGCCAGAGTCTCAAGCCGCCATCCCCGCTGCGTGGCTATTTGTTCGAACGCTGGGTTCCACATGGTGGCATTGGAGTCGCCAACCAGTGTCACCGTCGTCGGTGAGTCGATTCGGCCGGATGCGCACTCAGATGGGTCGACATCCAAGAAATTGAGCAAGCAGTTCTTCGAATGGTTCGCCGCGGTTTCGGTCTGCGCGTCGGCAAGCGGCGGCTGGAGGTTCGAGGGCACGGAATTCAGATCGGCGGATGCCGCGACCGCGGCCTGGACTTGCGCCAAACCGTCTCGCACCGCCGCCGCGTAAGACTCTGGGTTCCCACCTGTAGGAACCGGTCCCATCGCGACCGCAAATGTCGGGGCTGCCGGCCCGCGGCCGACGGGCGTGGGAAACAAGACCAGCAAGACCACGCATACACAAGCCGCAGCGGTGGTGGCCGCTCCCCCGAGAGCCAAACTACGGGCAGGCGACCGGCGCAAGCTGGGCGCAAATCGGAACGGATTCTCGATCACCCGTAGCGTTAGCCAGGCCAGAACTCCCGAGATCAGGATCAACGCCACCGCCAGCAACAGCGGCTGAGCCACGAAGATTGGTATGAACAGCAGCGCCAGCAGTATCGGCCAATGCCACAGATACCACGAGTAGGACAGCCGGCCGGCGGCGCGCATCGGCGACAACACCAGGATGCGGCCACACCCAAGAGAAGGCGCAGCGCATCCCGAGCCGATTACCAACGCCGTACCGAGCACGGGCAACAGCGCGGCGGTACCCGGATACGGGGTGGCTCTGTTCAATCCGACAAAGGCCAGCAGGATGAGGATCAAGCCAACCCACCCCGTGATCGCCCCAGCCATTGCCGGAAGTCGCCGCCACGAGCCGACGGTACGAGCGACCAGGCCGCCAACTGCCAACTCCCAAGCTCGGGTCGGCAGTGAGAAAAAGGCCAGTGGAGGCACTTCTCGAGTGGCCACGAGCGACACCGCGAAGGACACGACTGCAATGAGGCCAAGGATCAGCAGGTACGGATATTTCCGCGGCTCGGCTGCGGAATCAGAGCGACGCGCCCCGCGCCGAATGAGCCACGCAGTGCCGATTATCACGGCAGGCCAAAGCAAGTAGAACTGTTCCTCTACGCCCAGGGACCAGTAATGCTCATATGGTGAGGGCAACGTGGATGCGCCCAGGTAGTCGATACCTTCCAGAGCGAATCGGTAATTGCTGACATAGAGCGCAGAGGCAATACCGTCCAGAAATATGCCACGTGCCTGCAAAGGGCCCACCAGAAGGGCCGAGCTGATCGCGATCGCGATGCCCACTGTGGCCGAGGCCGGCAGCAGCCGTCGAGCCCGCGCGCCATAGAACCGGCGCAGCCCGACGGTGCCGGTGCGGCTTACTTCTCGGTAGAGCATTCCGGTGATGAGAAAGCCTGAGATGACGAAGAAAACATCGACACCGGTGAATCCGCCCTCCAGCTGAGGTAATCCCGCGTGGAAGAGGATGACGCCCACCACTGCGACGGCGCGCAAACCCTCAATGTCCTGGCGGTATTTCGTCTCCGACGGACCTGGAACCGCAGCGGAAGAGTCGGAATTGCCGTTCTGTGACGCCGGGTAGGCGCGAGGCAATCTCCGAGATCGGCGAACCCGGCTACGATTGCTGGTCTCCGCAGACTCTGCCAATAAGTTCCCCTACCTGTCGGCACTTCCTATCGCCTATTGCGGGCTCTTTTCGGCTCCCCGAATCGTCGGGGACTTCTGCGTGCGGTCCACGTGGACGAAGCCGCGCTGACCGCGCATTTGATCGGCCCGCTCACGCCGATGGTGTGTGCCGTGGTCACGGTTGTACAAG
>CAZOIX010000073.1:0-10061 GCA_964579685.1 uncultured Mycobacterium sp. | reverse complement strand
CGTAGTGGGCCGCCGCCGCCAGCACCGCCAGCCCGATGAACGGCAGAATCCGCGCGACGATGTGACCCCAGCGCGTCCGGATCAGCGTGCCGCCGTCGTTGAGCACCGACCAGTCCCGTACCAGGAGAGCGGCCGCGGCCGCGCCCACGAGCAGCGCCTGCGCCCTGGAGTCGGTGCCGAAGTAGATCCGGTTCAGCGTCGAGTCGGTGGTCAGCACGATCGTCGCGGTGGCCGAGGCGATGACTCCGACCGTCGACAGTACGAAGACGGCCAGTCTCATCTGTGCCCAAAAGAGGGCGGCGACGGCGATCAGCAGGAGCGGCCAGAGCAGGTAGTACTGCTCCTCGACGCCCAGCGACCAGGTGTGCTGCAGCGGTGAGGGCGGTGCACCCTGCGCGAAATAGTCGGTGCGCGCAGCGACGAACGCCCAGTTCGATACCCAGAAAAGCGATGCGACGGCGTCGTCGCGCAGCGTCGCCGTCGATTCGGGCGAGAACAGTTCGCGGGCGGCCACCACGGCGAGCACCATCACCAGCAGCGCGGGCAGCAGGCGGCGGGCACGCCGGATCCAGAAACCCTTCAGCCCGATGGACCCGGTGTTGCGGTGTTCGTCGAGCAGCAGCGAGGTGATCAGGAATCCGCTGAGCACGAAGAACACGTCGACGCCCAGGAACCCGCCCGACACGCCGGGAACGCCGCCGTGGTCGGCCAGCACGAGCGCGACAGCGACCGCCCTGATGCCGTCCAACGCGGGAATACCACGCTCGCGATGGACGGCTTTCACTGCCGAGATTTTTCCCGTGTGGGCAGACGCGAAAGTCCCCGACACGCCGTGCCAGACGGACCTTTTGCGGCTGTGTTTACTTGGTCAACGCGATGTACTTGACGTCCAGGTACTCCTCGATGCCTTCGGAGCCACCCTCGCGGCCGAAGCCGGATTCCTTGACGCCGCCGAACGGTGCGGCCGGGTCGGAGATGACACCGCGATTGATGCCGACCATCCCGGACTGGATCGCCTCGGCGACGCGCAGCGCGCGATCCAGCGACTGGGTATAGACGTAGGCCGCCAGCCCGTACTCGGTGTCGTTGGCCGCGGCGACACCCTCCTCCTCGGTGTCGAAACCGGTGATCGGCGCGACGGGCCCGAACACCTCCTCCTTGAGAATGCGGGCGTCGGCGGGCACGTCGGCCAGCACGGTCGCCGGGTAGAAGTTGCCGGGGCCGCCGGGTGCCACCCCACCGACCGCAACCGTGGCGCCACGCGACACCGCATCGGACACCAGATCTTCGACGGTGGCCACCTGCTTGGCGTTGATCAGCGGCCCCAGCGTGGACGATTCGTCGATGCCCTTGCCGAGCGTGAACTCGCTCATCCGCTTGACCAGTTTGTCGGTGAATTCCTCCCGCACCGAGTTGGCGACATGAAAGCGGTTGGCCGCGGTGCAGGCCTCGCCGCCGTTGCGCATCTTGGCCAGGATCGCACCGTCGACGGCGGCATCCACATCGGCGTCGTCGAAGACGATGAACGGCGCGTTGCCGCCGAGCTCCATCGAGGTGCGCAACAGTTTGTCGGCCGACTGCTTCACCAGGGCCTTGCCGACGCCGGTGGATCCGGTGAACGTCAGCTTGCGAAGCCGGCCGTCGTCGATCAGCGCCTCGGTCACCGGGCCGGGGCTGCTGGTCGGCAATACCGACAGCACGCCCTTGGGCAGGCCCGCCTGATCCATCAGTTTGGCCAGCAGCAGCATCGTCAGCGGTGTCTCCTGCGCCGGCTTGACGATCATCGTGCAGCCGGCCGCGAAGGCCGGGCCGATCTTGCGAGTCCCCATGGCCAGCGGGAAGTTCCACGGGGTGATGGCGTAGCACGGCCCGACCGGCTGTTTGGTGACGAGGATGCGGCCTGTGCCCGCCGGACTCGGGGTGAACCGGCCCGCGATGCGAACGGCCTCCTCGGCGAACCAGCGGAAGAACTCCGAGCCGTACTTGACCTCACCCATGCTCTCCGGGAGCACCTTGCCCATCTCCAGGGTCATCAGGGTGGCCAGGTCTTCGGCACGGTCGGTGATCGTCTCGAACACCGAGCGCAGGATCTCGCCTCGTTCGCGAGGCGGGGTGGCGGCCCAGTCGGCCTGCACCGCGCATGCGGCGTCCAGCGCAGCGACGGCGTCGTCTGCCGTCGCATTCGCGACAGAAATCAGTACCTTGTCATCGGACGGGTCGAGCACGTCGAACGTCGAGGAACCCTGGCGTTCCTCGCCACCGATCCACAGACCGGTGGGCACAGATGACAGCAGCTTGGCGGTATCCATTACTCCCTCTTACACCTTTGGACATTTAGCCGCATTAGTGTCGGCTACATGACCGCCGACACCTCGCAGATTCCCGACATCACCACCACTGCCGCATGGCAGGCCCTGCAACGGCATCACGACGATATCGGCGATAGACCGCTGCGCGACCTGTTCGCCGAGGATCCCGCCCGCGGGACGGAACTGGCACTCACGGTGGGCGACCTGTACATCGACTACAGCAAGCACCGCGTCACCCGCGAGACGCTGTCGATGCTGGTGGACCTGGCGCGCGCGGCGGGTGTGGAACAGCGTCGCGACGCGATGTTCTCTGGTGTACACATCAACACCTCCGAGGACCGTGCCGTGCTGCACACCGCGCTGCGGCTGCCGCGGGGCGCCGAACTGACGGTCGACGGTCAAGACGTCGTCGCCGACGTGCACGAGGTGCTCGACAAGATGGGCGACTTCACCGACCGGCTGCGCAGCGGCGAGTGGACCGGCGCCACCGGCGAACGCATCACGACGGTCGTCAACATCGGCATCGGCGGTTCGGATCTCGGTCCCGCGATGGTCACCCTCGGACTGCGCCATTACGCGGACGCGGGCATCTCCGCACGGTTCGTATCCAACGTCGACCCCGCGGACCTGGTGGCCAAGCTCGACGGACTCGAGCCCGCGACAACGCTTTTCATCGTCGCCTCCAAGACGTTCTCGACACTGGAGACACTGACCAACGCGACGGCCGCGCGCCGCTGGCTCACCGATGCGCTGGGTGACGCCGCGGTGTCGAAACACTTCGTGGCGGTGTCGACGAACAAGAAACTGGTCGACGACTTCGGCATCAACACCGAGAACATGTTCGGCTTCTGGGACTGGGTCGGCGGGCGCTACTCCGTCGACAGCGCAATCGGATTGAGCGTGATGGCGGTCATCGGTCGTGAGCGGTTCGCCGAGTTCCTGTCCGGCTTCCATATCGTCGACGAACACTTCCGCACCGCCCCGCTCGAGGCGAACGCGCCGGTCCTGCTCGGTCTCATCGGGTTGTGGTACAACGAGTTCTTCGGTGCGGAAACCCGTGCGGTACTGCCGTATTCGAACGATCTGTCACGGTTCGCGGCCTACCTGCAGCAGCTGACCATGGAGTCCAACGGTAAGTCGGTGCGCGCCGACGGCACGCCCGTGACGACGAGCACGGGCGAAATCTTCTGGGGTGAACCGGGAACCAACGGCCAGCACGCTTTCTATCAGCTGCTGCATCAGGGCACGCGATTGGTGCCCGCCGACTTTCTCGGGTTCTCCCAGCCCACCGACGATCTTCCGACCGCCGACGGCACGGGCAGCATGCACGACCTGTTGATGAGTAACTTCTTCGCCCAGACGCAGGTGCTGGCGTTCGGCAAGACCGCCGAGGAGATCGCCGCGGAGGGCACGCCGGCGGACGTCGTTCCACACAAGGTGATGCCGGGAAACCGGCCCAGCACGTCGATCCTGGCCACCAAGCTCACTCCGTCGGTCCTCGGTCAGTTGATCGCGCTCTACGAGCATCAGGTGTTCACCGAAGGCGTCGTCTGGGGAATCGACTCGTTCGACCAATGGGGCGTCGAACTGGGCAAGACCCAGGCCAAGGCGCTGCTGCCGGTCCTCACCGGCGACGACTCCCCCGCCGAGCAGTCAGACTCCTCGACGGACACGCTGGTGCGCCACTACCGCACCGAGCGCGGCCGCTCCGCCTGAGCGATTTCGGTGCGCCAACGACCGCTGAGCGACTGTTAGCGCACCGAAATCGCAACCTAGACGTCGGGACAACACAAAAACGCGGCGCAGTCAGTAGAGACCTGCGCCGCGCGTGGAGCGGTTTCGAGCGCGTTCACCCGCCGAGCGACGGCTGGCGCGCCTAAATCGTGGGTTTACGGGGCCGGGATGGTGGTGCAGTATCCCGGCACGCAGCCGGAAGCTCCGCCGGGTCCTGCCTCGCCGAACACGCCGCCGGGGAGGCTACCTGCGGCACCTTCAGGACCGGCGGCACCTTGAACTCCACCCGGAATCTCTCCGGAGGCGCCGCCCGGACCCGCGACTTCACATGCCGTGCCATCGGGGTTCACACAAGGCGGTGGCGCCGGCTGAGCACCGGCGATGGGCGCAGCGGCAATCGCAGCGGCCGCAGCACCCGCGAACAGGAGAGGCGTCATCTTCGTCATCTTTGCGTTCATGCATACGGGCTACCACGATGGTGCAGCCACTAAACATGAAGCGTTTCTAAGCAAATCGCCGCGCAAGCCGCGGCGGGAGCACGCGCATCAGCTGCACCAGCGGTCCCCACGGCCACCACGGGACGGCGGCGCGGCCGGCCTCGCGCTCCATGGCATCGACCATCGCCTTGACCCCCGTCTCGTTGTCCACCATCAACAACGTCGACGCCGACTTCGCGGTCATCTCGGATTCGATGTATCCCGGCTCCAACGTGGTCACCTTGATCGGCCCGCGGAGATACTCGGCACGAAGCGACTCTCCAAGGGACGTCACACCGGCTTTACTCGCAGCGTAAGCAGCCTTCACCCCGGGCACGCCCTTGTTGGCGAGCACCGACGAGATCAACACCAGGTGACCACTTCCGGATGCCTTGAACATCTCCAGCGCTGTTTCGATCTGGACAAGTGCGGCAACAAGATTCGTCTCGATGGTGGCCTTGTTGGCCCAGAGCTTGCCCGAGCCCAACGGGGCACCCTTACCGATGCCCGCGTTGACGATGACACGGTCGATGCCGCCCAACTCGTCGGCAAGTTCGGCGAATACCTTCGGCACCTGTTCGTGGTCGTTGACGTCGAGCGCGGCCACGGCCACGGTGATGCCTGGATGTGCAGCCACCAGTTCGGCCTTCAACTCGTCGAGCCGGTCGACGCGGCGCGCACACAGCGCGAGGTCCCGTCCCTTGGCGGCGAACGCCCTGGCCATGCCTTCTCCGAGCCCCGAGCTGGCGCCAGTGATCAGGATCCGTTGTCGAGTCACGCGGTCAGCTTATGCATGATGGTCGCGTGATCCCGAATCGAAGCGCCCTCCTCCTGCTGGGCGCGGCCCTACTCGCCGGCAACATCGGCCTGGCCCCGAACGCCGCATCTCAGCCGTTCTACCCCTTCTATCAGCTGGTAGACACCGCGGCTCAGCGGTTGGCGACCGCCGATCCGGTGGCGGCCGCCAAGTGGCTCAACGGCGGCCCGATCACCGACCCCGCGAGGGCGAACCAGGTACTGGATACGGTGGCGGCCGACGCCACCGGCCATGGCATCGACGCGGAGTACGTACGTACCGTCTTCACCGATCAGATCGCCGCAACCGAAGGAGTGGAATACACCCGCTTCGGCCAGTGGAAGTTCGATCCGACGATGGCTCCCACCACGGCACCCGATCTCGCGGCAACACGCGCCCAGATCGACGGGTTCAACGATGCCTTGGTGAATGAGATTGCCCTGCACTGGAATTCATTGCATAGCCAGGGCTGCGCCCAGGACCTATCGGACGCGAAGGCCGCAGTCACTGCCGCACGCGCACTCGATCCGCTGTATCAGCAGGCGCTCTCGACGGCGACCCGGTCGTACTGCCAACCTATTTGAGCAGTCGCGACATCCGCCGGTCGGCAAGCACCTTGCCGCCGGTCTGGCATGTCGGGCAGTACTGAAACGATTTGTCGGCGAACGACACTTCACGCACCGTATCGCCGCACACTGGACACGGCAGACCCGTGCGGGCATGCACGCGAAGGCCTGAACGCTTCTCGCCCTTGAGCATCGCGGCCTGCTGGCCGACGGATCGCGTGACGGCATCGGTGAGGACCGAGATCATCGCGTCGTGCAGCGCGGCCAACTGCGCCTCGGTGAGCTTGCCGCCCGTCGCGAAGGGCGAGATCTTGGCGACGTGCAGGATCTCGTCGCTGTAGGCATTGCCGATGCCGGCGATCACCTTCTGATCGGTGATGACGGTCTTGATCCGCCCGGAGTTACCGGCGAGCACGCGCGCGAGTTCGTCAGGCCCCAGCGATAGCGCATCGGGTCCGAGCGCCGCGATGCCCGGAACTTTCGTGGGGTCGTCGACCAGCCACACTGCCAGCCGCTTCTGGGTTCCGGCCTCGGTGAGGTCGAAGCCCGAGGCTTCCCCGGGTGTTCCGAGATGAGCGCGCAACGCGATCGGTCCCTTGCCCGGCTTCAGCGGCGCCGCCGCGAGCTTGTCGGACCACCGCAGCCAGCCCGCGCGCGACAGATGGGTGATCAAATGCAGATCGCCGGACTGCATTCCCAGGTACTTACCCCACCGGTTGGCGCCAGTGACCGTCTGGCCGTGCAGCACCGAGATGGCCGGGTCGAAGGTCTTGAGCACCGAGAATGCCGACACATCGATGCGACCGATGGTCAGCCCCACGGCATGGCGGCGCAGATGATCGGCGAGCGCTTCGATCTCGGGCAGTTCGGGCATGAGTCCAGTGTGCCGGTCAGCCCCGCCTGACGCGTTCGTCGTAGTTGTCGTTGTCGATGATCAACGACAACAGCCAGCCCACGATCGACAGCACGATCGCGGCCCAGATCGCGGTCCACCAGAACTCGTCGATGAACAGGCCCCAGTGGGTGGTGTGCTCGGTGATCCACGAGGTGATCCACAGCATCAACGCGTTGATGACGATGTGGATAAGGCCCAGCGTCAAGATATACAGCGGGATCGAGATGATTTGCACGATCGGCTTGATGATCGCGTTGACCAGACCGAAGATCACTCCGACGACGAAGATGATGCCGACTTCGGCCAGCGTCGAATCCCCGCCGACGAACCTGATACCGGGAACGATCAGCGTGACCACCCACAGCGAAAACCCTGTCAGTGCTGCGCGCAGCAGGAATGACCACATGCGCTCAGTCTGCCGAACGCAGCAGGTAGGTGTCCATGATCCAGCCGCGGGCGGACCGGGCTTCTGCGCGGAGTTCCGCGATGGCGTCGCCGACCTCGCCGACGGTGCCCGCCACCAGTATCTCGTCCGGTGTGCCGAGGTATGCGCCCCACCAGATGCGGGTCTCGGCAGGGCAACCCTGGAACGAACAGTCGGCGTCCAGCATCACCACTGCGCTGCCCGACAACCCGTTGTCCCGCAACTGCCGACCTGTGGTGATCAGCACGGGTTCGCCAACATCGTTGAGCGGTATGCGATGTCGCGCGGTGAGCACCTGGATCGCGGTGATGCCGGGAATGACGTCGTAGTCGATGTCGACGTGTGCAGCGACGGTCTCGAGGATCCGCAGCGTGCTGTCGTAGAGCGACGGGTCACCCCATGCCAGGAACGCACCGACGCCATCCGGTGGTAGCTCGTTCTCGATGGCGTCGGCCCACACCTGCGCCCGTCGGGCGTGCCAGTCGGCGACGACCTGACGGTAGGCCGGACCGTCCGGGGCTTCCTTGGCCCTCGGGGGGTCGGGTAGTTCGACGAACCGGTAATCGGGCTCGCGGATGAACCGCTCACATATCAGCCGGCGCAACGCGACCAGATCGTCCTTGGCTTCGCCCTTGTCCATCGCGAAGAACACCTGGGTGTCGTTCAACGCGTCGATCGCCTGGACCGTCACATAGTCCGGGTCTCCCGCGCCGACGCCGATGACGTGGATCCGCCGACTCACCGAGGCGAGTATGCCATGACCTCGAAATACCGCGGGTATACGGTACCCGAGGTATTGACATCTTCTCGCTCATCGCCTTACCGTCGAAACACCGAAGACGAAGGGAAAGTCGCTGATGACTGCACCCGGCCGCCAGCAGTTCGCCGAGCGCCTGCTGAAGGGCTCCGTCAAGAAGTCCTACGCACCCGTCGTGGACATCGCCTGGGACGAACCGCTGGAGCCCGACAAATTCTTCTTGCCGCCGAAAACCGTGTCGCTGTATGACACTCCGATATGGGACGCGATGTCGCGCGAGCAACAGATCGACCTGTCCCGCGAGGAATTGGTGAACACGCTGTCGGCCGGCATCTGGTTCGAGAACATCCTCAATCAAGCGCTGCTGCGCAAGATGATGCACCAGGATCCGACGGCCAGTGCCACTCACTACGAGCTGACCGAACTCGGCGACGAGACCAGGCACATGGTGATGTTCGGCAAGGCGATCGATCGGGTCGGCGCCAAACCGGTGCGGCCCAGGTACTACCAGCGATTCCTCATCAACCTGCTGCCGTTCGCGTTCCAGGGGCCGGTGCTGTGGATGGCCGCCCTCATCGGAGAGGAGATCTTCGACTCCTTGCAGCGACAGATGATGGATGATCCCGAGTTGCAACCAATGGTGCAGCGCCTCATGCGGATTCACGTCACCGAAGAGGCGCGCCACATCCAATTCGCGCGCGACGGACTGCGCAAGCGAACCCCGACCATGCGCCGGGCCTCGAAATTCTTCGTGGCCAACGCCAACGGGCTCGGTGGCTACTTCTTCCGATTCCTGTTCACCAACAAGGCCCCGTACCGGCGTGTGGGACTGGACGCCCGCGCGGCCAAGCGCGAGGCGCGCCGTAGTCCGCACCGCCGCGAGACCCAGATTTCGGGATTCGCGCCACTGGCCGCGTTCCTGGAAGAGGTCGGACTGATGGGGCCGATCGCCCGGCGCATGTGGCGCCGCACCGGCTTCCTGCCACAATGAGCGACGTCTACGACGGGCCCGCGACCGTACGCATCGGCGATGTCGACCGAATGGTCCGCGTGCGCCTTTCCGGCCATCTCGACCCCATTGACGGCCGATATCACTGGCAGGGAACGGTTTTCGACGCCCTTCCGGATGGCACCAAACTTCCCGGGTCGGCAACGGTATCGGTCGGCGAGAACAGCGCCGAAGCCCGAATCACCGAGCGTCCGCCGCAGGGCGGCTACTCGGTGGCAGGCGTCGGCTCGCCGCCGTTCTCGCTCGAGGCACTCGTTCCGGCGCCGCTGCGATAGCGGCCACGCACAGCGATCACCAGAGTCACGACCGCAAAGGCTCCCCCGGTGACACCGGATATCAGCAGCGGCAGCTGTCCGTCGGCTCCCCATGCAAAGCCCGCCCACAACCCCGCGATCAACACCGCGAAACCACTCAGTCCCTGAAATACGCCCTGCGCACTACCTTGCAGATCCGAGCCGACGAGTGACGAGACCCACGCCTTGCCAACGCCGTCCGTGCAGCCGGTGAACAGCCCGTACACGCCGATCAGCAGCCACGCAGTGACGGTGTCGGTTGTCAGGCCCAGCCCCGTGTACCCCACCGCGAAGAACAGCAGCCCGATGCCGAATACCGCAGGCTTGCCCACCCGATCCGCCAGCACCCCCGCCGGAAAGCTCGCCACCGCGTACACCGCGTTGTACGTCACGTACGCGAGGATCACCTCGACGACCGAGAAGCCGATCTCGTTGAGCCGCAACAACAGCAGCGCATCGGGAAAGTTCACCAGCCCGAAGGCGATAACCAGCGCGGCGATCCGCCAGTAGCGTCGCGGCAGGTCACCCACCATCGCGAACACCGCGCGGCCTACGCCCCGCGGCGTGGGGGTCCGTTTCTCGCGAACCAGATACACGAGCGCCACACTGAGCACCGCGGGCCCGACAGCGACCCACAACAGCGGGGCGATCTGGTGGTCCAGCAGCTCGTAGCCGACAAGTCCGAGCAGCGGCCCCACGACGGCTCCGAGGGTATCCATCGCCCGGTGGAATCCGAACACCCTCCCGCGGGCAGACGCATCGATACCGGTAACCCACAGGGCATCGCGGGGCGCCCCGCGAA
>CAZOIX010000072.1:0-10167 GCA_964579685.1 uncultured Mycobacterium sp. | reverse complement strand
GCACGAATGCCGCTCGGTCGCCGTGATCGACCGTAAGCTCGGTTTGTTCAGCCACGGCGGGGGTGCCCTCGTCCCATTGGATCAGGTGCGCTTCGCCCGAAGGATGCAAATCGGTTCCAGCTCACCCAAACTCGTCGCGCTGACGCCCGGCGGAACCAAGGTCCTCAAGCGCGGCAACCCTTTCGACGGTGGCATCGGCAACGTCGATGAAGTGCTGAGCGCGGCCGTCCGCGCGGGCTGATCAGTCACCCAAAACTGCGGGCAGCCGGTCTCCGAAGAGCCTTATCGCGTTCTCGGAACTGACCTTCCGGCGGGTTTCGTCGTCCATCGGAAAGGCCGCCAGGAACTCCGCGCCGGCCTGGTTGTCGTCCATCGGGTAGTCCACCGAGAACATCACCCGGTCGGCGCCCATCACCTCGAGCGTGCACGTCAATGCCGGCGGGCAGAAGTTGCCGCTGGTCGTGACGTGAAAGTTGTTGCGTAGATACTCCGAGGGCAGGTGCTGCAGTCGACGCCCGGCGCCGCTGCCGCCGAGCCCGTAGTAGCGGTCGGTCCGGTAGGCGGCGAACGGCAGCATCTCACCGAGGTGCCCGATGATCATCTGCAGGCGCGGGAACCTGTCGAAGAGTCCCGAATAGATCAGACGCAACACGTGGGTACCGGTCTCAGCGGCGAATCCCCAGGAGGCCAGGTGCAGACCGTCGTCGACATAGGGTGCAAACCACGCGTCCATCACGGCGGGATGCGGTGTGGTCGGGTGAAGGTAGATCGGTGCACCCAGCCTTTCTGCGTGCGCGAAGAGACCCTCATATGCCGGATCGTCCAGATAGCGACCCTGGCAGTGCCCGTTGATCAGTGCGCCGACGAGGCCCAATTCGGTTACCGCACGCTCTAATTCGGCTGCGGCGGCATCCGGGTCCTGCGTCGCCAGCGTCGCGAAGCCGCCGAACCGGTGCGGGCGTGCACGCACTGATTCGGCCAGGTCGTCGTTGGCGCGGCGGGCGACGTCCACCGCGTGTGCGACGTCGGTGTCGTCCTGCACGCCGGGATCGAACAGTGACAGGATCTGGAAGTCGATGCCTGCGGCATCCATCTGCTCGAGCCGAAGCGTCCCCCGGTCGTAGAGCCGGGCGTAGGCGACGGCGTCGTTGGCATGCAGCCATCTCGCCACGACATTGTCCGAGCTGGCCGGGTCCCAGGCGAAATGTTCTTCGAGCGCGATCAGCGACATGAGATCTCCGTAATCGGCAGACATCACTCCGTCAAGTGGCTCACCGGCGGATCGGGCGCGAGCCCACACGGATGTGACGGTGGTCTGAAAGACTTCTGCCGTGCCGGCTCGAGTGCTTGCCGCTTTGCTTGCCGTCGTGGTGGCGTGGTCGCTTCACGCACCCACGGTGTCGATGGATGTGCGATTGCTCGACGTGACCGAGGCAAGGGCCACCGGCGGCATGATCGCGCTGTTCCCCCGCGCCGACGACGCCGCAGCACTGGCGGTGGTCGGTGGCGAGCCTGCTGAGGAACTGCACCTGACGCTCGTCGACTTCGGCGCCGATGTGACGGGGCGAAGCGACGACGAACTGGCGCGCCGAGTCGGCGACCTGGTTGCCCACTGGGCCACCGAGATCAAGGCGCAGGCGTTCGGACATGCGACGTTCAGTCCCGGCGCTGCGGGTGAGTGCGCGGTGTATCTCGTCGGTGATTCCGCCGAGCTGGCGCAACTTCACCGAGCGCTCATCGAGGTCGCGGCGCAGGTCGCCCCGCTGCCGCCTCAGCACGATCCGTGGATACCCCACATCACGGCCGGCTACGGGATGCCGGACGACAACCTGGTTTTCACCGGCTCGGTGGTCTTTGACCGAGTCGGGCTGCGCTGGGCTGGACACACGACGTACTTTCCGCTGTACCCGCGGGGCTAGCTTCGATCCAATCCCCGTTCATCCGATTGGGGGACATCGGCGTCATCCGAGGATCGGGCTGATCAGCTGATCCGAAAGACGGCACGAATTCCTAGATTTTGGGCATGGTTGTTAACCAATTCGTGATGAGCCCGCCGCAGAACCGAGACCAGCAGCGTCCGGCGCGGACCGACAGCTATTTCCGGGCCGTCGTCGACGGACTGGCCACCGGATTGGTCGTGTTCGACCGCGACGGCCATATCGAGTGTGTGAACCCGGCCGCTCAGCAGATCCTTGGTGTCGCGGCCGACGATCTGATGCACGGCCGCGGCGCGGGAACCGTCAGCCGCAGCATGTTCGACGCCGACGGCCGCGGGATCGGTGCCGACCGATGGTCGATGGCGCGCAGCGTGCGGGGTAGCCGTCACGCGGTCGGCCGGGTGGTCGGCGTCGACCGTCCGGACGGTAGCCGGGTATGGCTGTCCACCAGCTGGTGCCTTCTGGACCCGGTAGACCGCGAACACTCCCCACTGTTGGTGTCCTTCACCGACATCACCGCCGAGGTCGCGGCCAGCCAGCGACATGCCCATCAAGCCAACCACGATGAACTGACCGGGTTGCCGAATCGCGCACACGTGCTCGCCAAGGTGACTCAAGCGCTGCGTGCCTGCGGCGAAAATGCCTTGGGCGCAATTTTGTTCATCGATCTCGACAATCTCAAAGGTATCAACGACACGCTCGGCCACCAGGCCGGGGACACCGCGCTGAAGATCGTCGCCGATCGACTGTGCCGTGCCGTCCGCCCCGGCGACCTCGTGGCTCGGCTGGGCGGCGACGAGTTCGTCGCCGTCCTGTGCGGATCCATCACCGGCGCCGATGTCGACCGGCTCAGCGAACGGCTGCATGCCTTGATGTCCGAACCGGTGACCATCGGCGGCGCGACGATGCGGCTCGGAGCCAGCATCGGCATCGCCGAAGTCGAACCCGACGACGACCGCGATGCGGGCGCGCTGCTGCGCGACGCCGACCTGGCGATGTACCGCGCCAAGAAGTCGGGCCGGGGCCGCAGCCGCCGGCTGGCCCAGCGGTGCGCAAGGGTCAGCGCATAATGAGTCGGCCGCTGTTGGCGCAGGGCGCCTTCTACACCGCGGGCGTGCAGTTGAGCAACGTTTCGGTGGTCCTACCCTTCGTGTGTGCGCAACGCGGCTTCGCGTGGGTCGCCGGGCTGCTCTTCCCGATCTTCAGCATCGGGACCATCATCGGCCACTCCGCGTCGCCGGCGATCCTGCACTGGTCCCGGCAGCTCAAACACCTCGTGGTCGCCGCGGCCGCCTCGATCATGGCGCTGCTGGTCGCATGCGAGGCCCTGCTGGCGTCCACCGATCACCCCGTGTTGTTGCTGATGACGGCCGCGGCGATCGGTGTGATGGCCGGCGTGAGCACTGTGGCCTTCTCCGATGTCGTCTGCACCCGGCTACCGGACATGCGGCGGGGGCGACTCCTGCTGACCCAAGGCGCGGCAGGATCGGTGCTGGCGACCGTGACCACCGTCGTCGTCGCACCACTGATCTGTCACGAGGATTCCCCCACCGGCCACGTCCACGTGCTCTGGCTCGGATCTGCGGTATTGGCAGTAGCCGCGATTGCCGCATTGTTCCTGGGCCCCGCCCGCTGCCCATCGCCGCGGACTGCACCGCGCGACTCACTGCTCGCGACCTATCGGGTGGGCCTGAACATCGCGCGCACGCAGCCCTGGTTCCGCCGGTATGCGATCACCCACCTGATGTTCGTCCCGATCCTGTTCGGCACCACCTTCCACACCCTGCGCGCGGCCGACGGCGACGTGAGTCTGCACGTGCTGGTGGTGACCTCCAGCACCGGCCTGGTGGCTGGATCAGTTCTGTGGCAGGCGATCTCACGCAAATTCGGAATCCGGGGGATGCTCATGGGCAGCGCGACGCTGAGCGTGATCGCCTCCGCCGGTTCCACGGCGGCCGAGATCGGCGGAGTCACCGCCAATGTGTGGTTGCAGATCGCCATCATCCTGATGGCGACCATGGCGGCTCAGGCGGTGTTCACTGCGGCGATTTCCTGGATCGGTGCGTTCGCAGACGAACAGCACCGCGCAACGCTGATTAGCTTCGCAGCCGCGATGGTGGCGATCACCTCAGCCATGGTCGGTGCGGTGCTGGGCATGATCGCCCAGATTCAACTCCCCGGCTGGCCGGTAGTCGTAATGCTCGCTCTCAATGTGGCGGCCGGCTGTCTGGCGCTGCGGGCCCCCGGCGCATCGACCCTAGGCGCGGCTCAGCCGCGTCAGCACCTCGCCCAGAATGTCACCGACGGGCACGTCGACCTGTTCGCCCGTCGCGAGGCTCTTCACGCCGATGGTGCCCGCCTCGATGTCGCGGTCACCGGCGACCAGGGCGATCGAGGCGCCCGAGCGGTCCGCGGCACGCATCGCGCCCTTGATACCGCGGTCGCCGTAGGAAAGGTCCACGCGCACCCCGGCACCACGCAGGCGCGCGGCCAGCACCGCCAGCGTGAGCTTGGCCTGTTCGCCCAACGGCACGCCGTACACGTCGACGCGCGACGTTCCGCCGACCGCCTTACCCTCCGCCTTGAGCGCTAACACCGTGCGGTCCACGCCAAGGCCGAACCCGATGCCGGACAGATCCTTACCACCGAGCTGGCGCATGAGGCCGTCATAGCGGCCGCCACCGCCGATGCCCGACTGAGCGCCGAGTCCGTCGTGCACGAACTCGAACGTGGTCTTCGTGTAGTAGTCGAGACCGCGCACCATCCGCGGGTTGATGACGTATGGCACCTCGAGGGCATCCAGATGCGCGAGCACGGTGTCGAAATGCTGCTTGGCGACGTCGGAGAGGTGATCCAACATGACGGGTGCGTCCGCCGTCATCTCCCGGACCTTGGGGCGCTTGTCGTCGAGTACCCGCAGTGGGTTGATGGTCGCCCGGGTGCGCGTTTCTTCGTCGAGGTCGAGCTTGAACAGGAACTCCTGCAACAGTTCCCGGTACTGCGGGCGGCATGTGTCGTCACCCAGCGACGTGATCTCCAGCCGGAACCCGTCGAGGCCGAGCGATCGGAAGCCCGCGTCGGCGATGGCGATGACTTCGGCGTCCAGCGCAGGATCGTCGACCCCGATCGCCTCCACACCGACCTGTTGAAGCTGCCGGTAACGGCCGGCCTGCGGACGTTCGTACCGGAAGAAGGGACCGGCGTAACAGACCTTGACCGGAAGGGGCCCGCGGTCCAGTCCGTGCTCGATCACCGCGCGCATCACCCCTGCGGTGCCCTCCGGACGCAGCGTGACCGAGCGGTCGCCGCGGTCGGCGAAGGTGTACATCTCCTTGGACACCACATCGGTGGACTCCCCCACCCCACGTGCGAACAGCGCGGTGTCTTCGAAGATCGGCAGCTCGACATCGCCGTAGCCGGCGCGGCGGGCCGCATCGAGCAGCCCGTCGCGGACACCGACGAACTGTGCGGAATCGGGCGGCAGATAATCCGGAACGCCTTTGGGCGCCTGAAAGTCACTCACTGGTTCAAGCCTTCGAGAAACGGGTTGTTGCGGCGTTCGTAGCCGATGGTGGACTTCTCGCCGTGCCCAGGTAGTACCACGGTGTCGTCGTCGAGCACCAATAGTTTTTCCACGATCGATTCCAGCAGGTCGCGGCCGCTGCCACCGGGCAGATCAGTGCGGCCGACCGACTGCCGGAACAGCGTGTCGCCGGTGAAGACGACCTCGTCGGTCCCCTCCGACACCCGGAACACGACCGAGCCGCGGGTGTGGCCCGGGGTGTGGTCGACCGTCACGGTGATGCCCCCCAGTTCCACCTTGTCACCGTCCTTGTCCAGCTCGACCACCTGTTTGGGCTCTGCGAACAGCGCACCGAACGCAGATCGCGCCGCCGCCCCGAACAGCCCCCGCCCGAAATCCTTGATCGGGTCGGTCAGCATAAACCGGTCGTCGGGGTGGATGTACGCCGGGCAGCCGTACATGTCGGCCACCTTCTGTGCCGACCAGATGTGGTCGATGTGGCCGTGCGTGAGCAGCACCGCCGCAGGTGTCAGGTGATTGTCGTCCAGGATTCGCCGCAGTGGACCCATGGCTCGCTGGCCGGGATCGACGATGATCGCGTCCGACCCTGCGCGTTGAGCCAGCACGTAGCAGTTGCACGCCAACATGCCTGCCGGGAATCCGGTGACCAACACGCCGTCCAGTTTTCCATCCCCGATGATGTGGGCGGCAACGCCACACTCAGCAATGCCTGGCACACTCGTTGCCGACCGATCAACACGAGGAGGACAGCGGCGGTGCCGACCAACGAACAACGGCGGGCGACAGCGAAGCGCAAGCTCGAGCGACAGCTGGAGCGCCGGGCGGCCAAAGAGCGCAAGCGTCGCATCTTCACGATCGTCGGCTCGGTCGTGGGCGTGATCGTCGTCGTCGCCGCGGTGGTGACCACCGTGATCCTCACCAGGGACGACTCGGACACCCAGAACACCGCTGCGACCAGCACACCGGCCACGTCGAGCGCGGCGCCGGCCGCCGACGGCGGGCTGCCTGCGTTCGTGGCGCCTGCAGGCCTCGGTGACAACTGCCAGTACCCGGCCACCCCGAAGCCGGCCAGCAAGCCCGTCAAACCGCCCCGCGCAGGCAAGGTGCCGACCGATCCCGCGCAGGTCAGCGCCAGTATGGAGACCAATCAGGGCGATATCGGCCTGATGCTGGACAACGGCAAGTCGCCATGCACCGTCAACAGCTTCGCCAGCTTGGCGAACCAGGGCTTCTTCAAGGACACCACGTGCCATCGCCTGACGACGTCAGAGTCGCTGTCGGTGCTGCAGTGCGGCGATCCGACGGCCGAGGGCACCGGCGGTCCCGGCTACCAGTTCCCCAACGAGTACCCCACCAACCAGTACCAGCCCGACGATCCCAAACTGGCCGAGCCGGTGCTCTACCCGCGCGGCACCCTGGCCATGGCCAATGCCGGACCGGGAACCAACGGCAGCCAGTTCTTCCTGGTGTACAAGGACTCGCAACTGCCGCCCAACTACACGGTGTTCGGCACCATCGACGACACCGGACTGGCGACGCTGGACAAGATCGCCGCGGCGGGGACGGCCGACGGCACACAGGACGGTAAGCCCAAGTCGGACGTCAAGATCACCTCACTGCTGTTGGATCCGTGACCCAACCGCCGCCGCCCTACGGTGGGTATCCGTCGCCCTACGGCGCCTACCCGCCGCCGTACGGCTACCCCTACGGCGGCTACCCGCGGCCCACACCCACGAACACGCTGGCCATCGTCGCGCTGGTGTGTGCGTTCGTGTTCGCTCCGCTGGGCATCGTCTTCGGCCATATGTCGTTGTCGCAGATCAAGAAGACCGGCGAAGAGGGTCGCGGACTCGCGCTCGCGGGCCTGATCATCGGCTACCTGGTCTGCGCTCTGACCATCCTCGTCGTGGTGCTGAGCGTGCTGTTCGTCATCGCGGTCGGCAACAGCCTGGAGAACTTCGACGGAACGACTGACCGTCCCTACACGGCATCGCCGACGCCGCCGGCCAACGCCGAGCCGCTACCGGACTTCAAGCCGCCGGCCACCCTCGGATCCAACTGCCAGTATCCGGCCACCACGGAACCGGCAAGCAGGCCCGCCAAGCCGCCGCGCACCGGACGCGTGCCGACCGACCCCGCCGTGGTCAGTGCCGGCATCACCACCAACCGGGGCGGAATCGGGCTGCAGTTGGACAACGCCAAGGCGCCCTGCACCGTCAACAACTTCGCCAGCCTGGCCCAGCAGGGCTTCTTCGACGACACGACCTGTCACCGGCTGACCACGAGCCCCTCGCTGTCGGTGCTGCAATGCGGTGACCCGACGGGAAACGGCACGGGTGGCCCGGGCTACCGATTCCCGAATGAGTACCCGACCAATCAGTTCCGGCTGAGCGACCCGACCCTGCAGACGCCGCTGTTGTACCCGCGCGGCACCCTCGCGATGGCCAACAAGGGCCCCGGCACCAACGGAAGCCAGTTCTTCCTCGTCTACGAGGACTCGATGCTGCCGCCGACGTACACCGTGTTCGGCACCATCGACAAGACCGGGCTGGCCACCCTGGACAAGATCGCCGCGGCCGGCGTCACCGACGGAGGCGACGACGGCAAGCCCGCACAGGCCGTGACGATCGAGTCAATACGGCTGGACTAGGGCCGAAACTTCCTAGCTGCCAGTTGGTTTCGTCTCGATATAGAACTCGACGTCATCGCCGTCGACCTTTGTGATCCTCATATCGGCGGTGTACTCCGCGCCCTCGGGTCCGGTGAACTTGCACTCGAACTTCGTGCCCACCTTGGCTTCGACACCCTCAGGACATTTCACGTCCTTGGGCTCGAAACCTGTTTGCTTCTTCACCAAATCAACAACAGATTGTGCGGCACCCTCGGGCTTGATGGTCGAGCTGCACCCGGGGATCAGCAGGGCGATAGCGGCCACAGTGGCCACGAGTGCGGTGCGCATCGCCGAATTATGACAGAAATCGGGGGTGTCGAGATTATTTGCTCAAAACCCTCAGGCCGCCGATGTCACGCGATAGACGTCGTAGACGCCCTCGACATTGCGCACCACGTTGAGCAGGTGCCCCAGGTGCTTGGGATCACCCATCTCGAAGGTGAATCGGCTGACGGCCACGCGGTCGTCGGAGGTGGTCACCGATGCCGACAGGATGTTGACCTTCTCGTCGGCCAGCACGCGGGTCACGTCCGACAGCAACCGATGCCGGTCCAGGGCCTCCACCTGGATGGCGACCAGGAACACCGACGACGGCGACGGCGCCCATTGGACGTCGATGATCCGCTCCGACTGCTCTTGCAACGAGGAGGCATTCGTACAGTCCGTGCGGTGCACGCTGACCCCGCCGCCGCGGGTGACGAATCCCATGATGATGTCGCCGGGCACGGGGGTGCAGCACTTGGCGAGCTTGGTCAGCACGCCCGGCGCGCCGGGCACGGCCACGCCGACGTCGTCGCTGCTGCGGTGACGCACCGGCATCGTGGACGGTGTCGAACGCTCGGCGATCTCGTCGGTGGCATCCTCGTCACCGCCGACTTGGGCGACGAGCCGCTGCACCACGTGCCTGGCCGACACATGGCCTTCGCCCACCGCCGTATAGAGCGCGGACACGTCCGCGTAGCGCAACTCTCGGGCCAGTGCTGCCACTTGTTCGGCATTCATCAACCGCTGCAACGAAATTCCGGCCCGACGCACCTCGCGAGCGATCGCGTCCTTGCCGGACTCCAGCGCCTCTTCGCGTCGTTCCTTGGCGAACCACTGCCGGATCTTCGCCTTGGCCCGAGGTGAGACCACAAACGTCTGCCAATCGCGGGACGGACCCGCGTTCGGCGCCTTGGACGTGAAAACCTCTACTTGGTCGCCATTTTCGAGCTTGCGCTCCAACGCGACCAACCGTCCGTTGACGCGTGAGCCGATGCACCGGTGCCCGACCTCGGTGTGCACCGCGTAGGCGAAGTCCACCGGCGTGGAACCGGTGGGCAACGTGATCAGATCACCCTTCGGCGTGAATACGAAGATCTCCTGCACCGCGAGGTCGTAGCGCAGCGACTCGAGGAATTCGCCGGGATCGGCGGCCTCTCGCTGCCAGTCGAGTAGCTGTCGCATCCAGGCCATGTCGTCGATCTCTGCGCCGGCGTAGGTGGCCGGAAGTCCGTTGCGGCCCTTCGCCTCCTTGTAGCGCCAGTGCGCCGCGATGCCGTACTCGGCGGTCTTGTGCATGTCCATGGTGCGGATCTGCACTTCCAGCGGCTTGCCCTCGGGACCGACGACGGTGGTGTGCAGCGACTGATACACCCCGAACCGGGGTTGGGCGATGTAGTCCTTGAACCGCCCGGCGATGGGTTGCCAGAGCGAATGCACCACGCCCACAGCCGCATAGCAGTCGCGCACCTCATCGCAGAGGATCCGCACTCCGACGAGGTCGTGGATGTCGTCGAAGTCGCGGCCCTTGACGATCATCTTCTGATAGATCGACCAGTAGTGTTTCGGCCTGCCCTCGACCACGGCGTTGATCTTCGACGCGTTGAGCGTCGCGGTGATTTCGGCGCGCACCTTGGCGAGATAGATGTCGCGTGACGGCGCCCGGTCGGCGACCAGCCGCACGATCTCCTCGTATTTTTTCGGATGCAGGATCGCGAACGACAGATCCTCGAGCTCCCACTTGACCGTCGCCA
>CAZOIX010000071.1:0-10216 GCA_964579685.1 uncultured Mycobacterium sp. | reverse complement strand
GACCGGGCAGAAACTCGGTCATGAACTGATCCCCCTTCTTCGAAATCGCGACCAATACCGACCGCCGATCGAGGGGATTCATCTTGCGCGTGACCAACCCAGCCTTGGTCAGGCTGTCCACCACGCTCGTCAGGCTGGCTTGGCGTACAGAAATCGAATCGGCCAGTGCGCCCATCGTGATCGGCCCGTCGGCCCGCTTGAGGACGGTAAGAACATTGAACTGGCTCATCGAAAGGTCAACAGGCGCAAGTTCATCGACGGCTACCCGACCGAACGCCGTCACGGCACGGTAGAGCGCAAGCGGGAGCGCCAACGACGAGGGATCGTGATCAGGTCCCGCTTCGCGGGTCTTGGCCGCGACCTGTTGGGCCATCGTCAACTTCTCGGTAGTCATGACGTCCCTTGCAACGTTGATCAGCGTTTTGGCATACATCTCCGGCGGTATTGATCATGATCATACCGGCAAACGGCCAGTGGTCTTTCTTTACGTTCGCCGATATTCGGCGATTTGCAATTCAGCTAGCTATACAGCGTGAGCGCCTTACTGTCACGGCGTGGAGGTTGACTTCGGAGGCATCGACCGGATTCGTTTAAGAAGTTCTGTGCTCTCGGGATAGGCACGGTCGCGAAACTCCGAGGCCGCAACGCTTTGGAAGAAGTCAACGACGACCGCAAGCGTTCTACTGCGGATACCGGCGTTCGTCGCCATTCTCTCCGCCAGCGCGGAGTCTTTTTCGATGGTGCCAGCGGGTGCGCGGCTACGAACGAACTCAGTGTCGTGACGGAAGTACGCTGCCGCCGTAGTGAGACCCGAGTCCCCTCCGCTGCACTCAGCGATCGCTTCGGCTACCTCGCTGGCCTCCAACCCCATCGCCTCAGCAATTAAAAGGGCTTCCGCAGAGGCGAGGTACCAACTGTACTTGACATGCTGGTTGAGGAGCTTGGTGGCGTAGCCCGCACCTCGTTGGCCGCAGTACACCAAGGTGCGGGCCACGGCGGCAAGGACATCGGCATCAGGGCCGAGCACCCCGCGCGGCCCTCCGACCAGAACGGTCAGGTCCGGCGCCTTCCGGCTAACGGGGCAATCGACGAAGCGCCTCCCAACCGCGTCGTAGGCCTGCCCGATGACCGCGGCAACCTCAGGGTTACACGTCGACATATCCAGCAGGGCGGCCCCTTCGGGAAGGCCGGCCAGCACACCTCGCTCCGACCCGAGCGCCACCTCCAGCACCTGAGTCGGCCCCGGCAGGACCGTCAAAACGACGTCACACGCGCCAGCCAGCTCACGCGCGTCCCCAGCGGACTGGGCGCCTAGCTCTACAACTGGGCGTAACACGTCAGGCCGAATGTCGAAACAAACTACCGAATGGTCCGTCGCGAGAAGTGACGCTGCCAGGGCGGAGCCCATACCGCCTAAACCGATCACGCCGACCCGCCTCATGACACCGACCCCCGAATGTCGGGTAGTAAACCGACTACCGACACAGTCGGCAAATGGCAACTGCGGCCCGGTGATTCAACCGACGGCTATCCCAGCGCCGGATCGGCGAATTTGACATTGTTTCGCTTGGCAGCCTCGATAAGGGCCTTCACGTCGCCAGGGCCGTTCGAGGTTTGATCCACATCTGAGAAGAAATCAAGCGCGCCCCCCGGGAAAGACGAGGTCGTAAGCCACCGGGCGCCCTCAGAGAGAACGCGATAGGCGTGCACGACGCCAGCCGGCACCCGAATCGCCTCACCCACCTGCAGGGTCGTTTCTTCGCCGGCGCGGCTCACCCACAGTTCGCCCTCGAGCACCACATAGCTTTCATCCCAAGGGTGTTGGTGCGGTGGAGGTCCAGATGAGTGCGGAGCGCGCACATCGAACATCTGATACCCGTCGCCGACGAGAAGCGGGCGCATTTCCTCTGTCATCACTCGCAGGGCGGTCACATCATCGGCACGCCGCTTCGGTTGGAGCGAAGTAGACATTCCAGCTGCCCCCTCGTTGGTCGCGCACCACTGCATTATGTTTAGAGAACAATATATTTTCGCGTACTGAAGGTCAAGAGTTCAAGGATAGGGTCCCGCTTCATAAGATGATCGAGAGGTTCTTGGCGAGCAGCACCGATTGGTCGAGGAGTAGCCGGCGACGGCACAGTTGCCAGTCACCAGCGACACGGCGCAACCGGTCCTTACGCCGACCGACCAGCAGATCAGTCTCATCGGCGACCCGGTTTCGATACACCAGGAACCGGCAACTCACATCGACTTCCGCGCCGTCCATCCCCTCGATGCGCACGTTGGTGACCAGGTGTGACACTCGCGAGACGGGTTCTTCGGCCCAGTGCAGTCCTGTCATCAGCTGCGCCACCCGCAAAGCGACGGTCTCCTTCGTCTCGTCGAACCAGCAGATGTCGTTACCTTCCTGAGTCTGCTCCAGCTCCGCGAGGTCGTCGTAGGCGACGTTCGCCCGCAGTGGAACGGAGTACCCGTAGTCGTCGGTGAGCAGACCAAGCCACTCGGAGTAGCGCCGTTCGTCGAGCAGGTCGGCTTCCCGATTGAGGAAATCGGCGATTTCGGCCTGGAGCAGCAACTTCTCAACCACATCCTGCCTCGTCGCAATTTCATCGCCCCTCGCTCGGCTCACGACTGTGCGGCTCTCTCGTCGGATTTGGCAAGCTCGGTCAGTTGAGGCCACGAGAGGTTGTCAATGAACTCGGCCCATCGCCGGTAAAAGGCGCGTGCATTCACCTCGCCGGCGATGGGCTGGTGGGAATGAACAGCCTTGTCGAGCGCACTGGGAGTTTCCTTACCCAGTCCCTGCTGATAGTTGTAGGGATAGCGTCGGGCTATCACGCCCTGGCTGGCCTGCGTCGCGTAATTCCAGTTCTCCATATCGTCTTGCTCCGTCATCCCTCCGGGACCGGAGTAGCGCATGTAATAGCGTCGCAGCCAATCACGTACATAATCGGGTGCGCTCTTGTCGATGAGGTACCAGCGCCACACCTCGGTTTCGGTCGGGCTGATCGGGTGTGACACCAGAATCGTCCTCGGAAAACCGGCGGAAAACGACATGTTGGGGAACATCGTCGCTGGGCCACGACCACCGAGCTGTCTGCCCTGCGCCTCCAACCGCTCTTTACGGAGTGCCCAGGCCTGGGAGAAGTACTCACTCAAGGCCGGTTCTTCGGCGAACTCAGGATAGGCGATCTCATACGCCAGGTTGTCCGATGCACCGTGACCCGTACGAAACGACGTCTTCACTCGGCCTTTCGAGAAACCACCCTGATCCTGTCGTTCACCGTGGCGCCGCGAATTCCTCCCGCCTGGGCCAATACCCACCTGCTCAACCGAGGCATGAGTCGTCGCCCCGTGATAGGTATCGCCGAGAAAATTCTCTGAAACGAACTTCCAATTCGACCTGATGCGCCACTTCTGCACTCCGCGGAACACCTCCGTAGCGCCCTCGGTGCCATCGAAAGCATCGGCCAGGTTGTCCAGCCAATAATGAAAGTCACCGACATACTCGTCGAACTCCGGGGCAGCGGGATCCCAGCACGCGAAGATCAGGCCCTTGTAATTGTGCACCTTGGCAGCGCTGACAAGCCCCCAACTCGCTTTGTCAAGGTCATTACCGTAGGCCATGCCCTGCTGCGGCACACCGTGCAAATCTCCTGGAGTGGACACCAGCGAACCGTCCATCGAGTACGACCAGCCGTGGTAGGGGCAGGTGAACTGAAGCGCACGGCCCTCGTCATAGCGACACACGGCCATACCCCGATGTCGACACGAATTCAGCAGGACATTCACACCACCCTGCGCGTCACGGGTCAACAGCACCGGATCCGAACCCATCCTCGACGAGAAGAACTGACCCGGCGCAGACACCTGCGAGGCATGACCCACAAACAACCAGGTCCGTGGAAACAAACACTCGAGCTCACGGTTGAATACCGAAGCATCGATGAAGATTTCCCGACTGATCTCCCCGCGAACGACATCGACGAGACTACGAGCGGTCCGATCCGCACCGCCTGAAGTACTCATTTCTAGCGTCATCGGTACCTTTCCTTTGCTGTAATGCCCGAGCCACCCGTAGACAGCCGTAAATCAGATCGCCACAAACCGTCACCCCGTCTGCCAAGTGTCGATCTCACGTCGTACCTCGCAGGTAAACCAAAGTCGGTTGAGCGGCAAGCACATTCGGGAAACGACTCGTCTCCACCATGTATTGACGCATTGACCCCCTGGTATTTGCGCCGTTCACGGCCTTCTCGCTCACACCATTTCGAGACGTAGAGCCGAGACGGGGCAACTGCGAATTGCTGTGACGATCCGTGCCTCATCGCTCTCGGCTACCGTGTCATCAAGAATGACAACGGTTCCCGCATCACCGATGTCAAAGATGTCGGCCGCTGCGACGACACAGTTCGCGTAACCCTGGCAGACTTCCTCGTCCGCCTTGATGACACTCAAGGGAACCCTCCTTCTCCTACAGAACTCTGATTAGCATTGCTTTTCCCATCGAGCGTGATGGTTGCAATCCCTTGCACCGCTTGCCGATCCCCAGCGAAGACGCCGAATTGGAGATCAACGGCTTCTGCGCCCGCCTGCGCATGCTTGCCGGTCACAGTCCATCGCGCCTGCACCACATCGCCCGGGTGAATCGAGGCACTCATCTTGAATGGACCGAGGTGCACCAACCTGCCGCCAAGGCCCATCCAGCGACGAAGCCCGGTCTCGAAAAGGGTTTCCAGGCCACGAGTATTGAAGATGATGTCCGGCAGCCCCGCGGCATGCGCGGCCGCGGCGCTATGGTGTATCCCGGAAAACATGCGATCCGCGGCAATGTTCATCACAATGCGTTGGTAGGTCAGGGCCAAAGCCGGTCCGCGCACTTCAGCACCGACCTCAACGTCGTCGAACTCAAGTGGCGTGGTCCAATCGACACGGATATCGGTATCTTGCACTTGAAGTGGGCGGGGACCTCGGTCGCCCTGCTGGGTGCGTGCGGAAGTGCCGGGCTCATGCCGAGGCGTGGAGGCGTCGTAGTTGAAGACGGTATTTCGGTTGAGCGCGACAAGTTCTCCAGAATCCTTCAAGTACTCTGATTCGTATTGCAGGAAGATTCCGGTACCGACCCGGGTTCGCTTCTGCTCTACCGAGATTATCGTCGTAGTCCCATGCAGCCTGTCCCCGAGGTATAGCGGTGTGTGGTACTGCCACTCGCTACTGACGTTGACCGATCGGCTGAACGGCAGAGCCAACGTGTCGGTGATATTCCCTGTCATTTCCTGCCCGTCGGCCAGATAAGGACTGGGCTGGCCGGGTGCCCAATACGGCGGTAGTCCCCACAGCGGAGTCATTGTCACCGGAGCCACGACGCCGAGGTAGCCGTGTGACTTCGCTGCCGCCTCGTCGTCATGCAGCGGGCAGGAAAAGGTGAAAACCTCTAATTTGCGGCGGATATCATTTTGCGTCACCGAGTCGGCGCCGCGGAAGCGGATCTTCTCACCGACACGATCGCGTAACTCGTCAGCGGCGGTCATTGCCCCGCGCTTCCGCAGTGGACAGCCGAAATGCCGGTAGCACAACATTATCGGCGACGTGCACGTAGACAACCTCGACGGCCGCATCCGCCAGCGTCGCTGTCCGGTCGGCAACTTCGTCCACTATCCGTGCCACCATCCGCACACCCTCATCCATTTCGACGACGGCACACACGAACGGGACTTCCTCGTCGAAACCGGGATGCAGCGCGCGGTGAATAACCGTGAAGCTGAATACCACTCCCCTACCCGACGACCTCTGCCAAGACCATGCGTTACTGCCGCACCCGACGCACGCCAGGCGAGGAACATGACGCCAACGACCGCAGCTTGAGCATCGCTGAAACGACAGCTCTTGACGTCGGCAATGGCCGTAAAACTCCGCCGTGAGGCCTTCCAGGGATGGCAGTGGCGGTGTTGCGACATCCGCTCCCATTCGTGTCACACCGGGCCTCTCGTGAACCCGCCGGTCACGACGCTGTCACCGACGCAATATGGCGAGAGCACCTGAACCCCATCCGCCGCCCATACCGGTCACTACCGCCAACTCCGCATTGTGGACCTGCCGCTCCGCTAAGCCCCCGCGCAGCTGCCGCACCGCCTCGACCAGATTGTTCATCCCCTGCACGTGCGCTTCGGACAGCAAACCGCCGTTGAGATTCGTCGGCAACGAGCCGTCGGCGGCGATATGCCCGTCGAGCACGAAATCCGCTGCTTCGCCGGCCTTACAGAACCCGGTCGCTTCGATCTGACGCAACACGTTGATCGTGAAACTATCGTAAACCTCAAACAGATCGATATCAGACGGGGCGACACCAGCGTCGGCAAATGCGCGCGGCGCCGCCTCGGCAAGCCCGATCTCCAACGGGTCTGCCCTGTTGGCGAATTCATCGACGGGAAATGGGCGCCCTTCCGCCACACTCATCACAAACACCGGCCGGTGCGGACCGTCCGCCGCACAATCGGCCCCTGATACCACCACTGCAGCTGCCCCGTCGGTTTCCAAACTGCAATCGAACAAACGAAACGGCGTACTGATCGGTGGAGAGTCGAGATATTCCTTCATCGTCAACTCACGGCCGCACATCACCGCATTCGAGTTGAGCTGCGCGTTAGCGCGAAACGCAACTGCCACGGCCCCCAACGCTTCAGGCGGCACGTCGTACTTCCGGACGTATCGGTCGGCCACGAGCGCATACTGGTGCACAGCCGACACCGCGCCCTGTGGGGCGTAATAGTCCCGAACAACCTTGCCTATCGCCATCTCCGCGCTCGACGCCATCCCGCGAGCACGCGGACCGGAGTACCCACACCAGCCCGCGGCAATGAGGACACTACGCGCGACGCCCGACCACACCGCCATCGCCGCAGTGGCCAGACCCGCCACACTTGCCGCCCCTCCGGTATGGGATGTCACCGCGTAACGAAGTTGTGTCAGGCCGAGATTCGCTACGAAGTCTTCGGCCGTGCCACCGTTAATGGGGCAGATGATTCCATCAATCTCACGAGGCGACATCCCGGCATCCGCAATCGCGGCACGGGCTGCTTCAAGTTGCAGGCCAAGGTCTGTTGCCGACTCAGTACCATCACGACGGTAGACCGTATGACCAACGCCGACGATGCAGGCCTTGTCGCGCAGCGCAGTCAATGCCCGGGAACCTCTCCGTCGACGTCGACCGCCCCGACGACACCCCTAGATACCAGGCCCTCGTACTGCGAGTCGGCCAAGCCGAGCCACTCAGTCAGCACCGTTTTGCCGTGGATCCCGAGACGGGGCCCGGTGCTGCGTATGGATCCGGGAAAGTTCGTCAGCCTCGGCACCACCCCGGTGACACGGACCGGACCCAATTCCTGATCAGCGACCTCGACGAGGCTCTGGCGAGCCGCGAACGTGGGACTTGAGAACATCTCTGCCGGTGTGAATATGCGCGCAGCAACGACGCCCGCACTCGCGCAGGCCTTTTCGACAATATCGGAGTTGTTTTCGGCGAACCACTTCCGAACCATCTCGCCGAGCTCTTCGCGGTGCAACATCTGCAGTTCCTGAGTCGCGTACTTCGGATCGTTGCGCAGAGTCGTGCCGCCCAACAGGTCGAGAAGGCTCTGCACTGACCGCACGGTGCCGGTCGCCACGGTGTACCACACCCCATCGCAACTGAGATAAGTATCTGACACCGGCGACGGGCTGACCTGGAACTGGTTGCCCTGACGCTCGGCAATAAAGTTCAACTGGTCGTAGAGGATGACCTGCCAGTCGATACCACGAAACAGTGATTCGTAGAGAGCCAGATCGATACATTCCCCATCGAAGCGAGTCCCGATCACTTCACGTTTGAATAGTGCTCCGGCAACAGCGAATGCACCCATGATTCCTGTCGTCACATCGCCCAGGGAGAAACCGAAATGTGTCGGTGGTCGGTCAGGGTGGCCGGTGATGTGTACCGCTCCGCTCATAGCCTCCCCGACCCGTCCGTATCCCGGCTTTGCACTCTCCGGGCCGATCTGGCCGTACCCAGAAATCCGCAACATGATCAGCCGCGGGTTGGCTGCGTGCAGTTCCTCCCATCCCAGTCCCCAACGCTCGAGCGTTCCCGGACGGAAGTTTTCGATCACCACGTCTGCGCGTTCGACCATTTTGCGCACCAGCGCTTGCCCCTCGGGGAGGCGCAGATCGATAGCCACGCTTGACTTGTTCCGGGCCGCGGACTTCCACCAAAGGTGCACTCCGTCTTTCGTGGGACCGGACCCGCGCAACATGTCGCCCGAGCCGGGGTCTTCGATCTTGATGACCTGTGCTCCGAAGTCGCCGATCAACGACGCAGCGAAAGGCGCCGCGATCACGTGCCCCAGCTCGAGGACCGTGAGACCGTCAAAGAGGCTCTCCATATTCGCCGACACTTAACTCCTTTGGTGCGACGGCTGATATCCACTGCGGGGTACCGGTCGCAGCTATGCCGATGGGTCGATCACTATTTTTATGTGTGCATCGCGGTTGATGCGCAATTCCTCGAAACCCTCACTGACCACGGCATCCAACGGGATCTCATCGGTGATGAGTTCACTTAGGCTGAGGGCCCCAACAGAAATCAAAGTGAGAATTGCCGGAACCTGACTTTGGGCTTCGTAGCAAAACGAGAAGCCGATATTGGCTTCGCGCATGATGCTTCGATTGATGTCGATACCAGCCGGAGCCTCCCAAATCGCCACGACCATCAATCGACCGCGGGGGCGCAGGACGCTCAACGCCGCGTCAAGCGCGGGTTGTACGCCCGCAGCGTCGAAGGCGACATCGACGCCGTTTCCGTGTGTCAACGTCTGAACCACCTCGACTGCATCCTCGACCAGAGGATCGATTACGCATGTAGCCCCGACCCGGTGGGCGGCGACGCGGCGGGATGCCGAAACCTCACTGACGATGATCTGAGTCGCACCTTGAGCAAGGCAGAACTGCACAAGGGCAAGGCCGATCGCGCCGGCACCGGCAATGAAGACGGTCTCACCCGCTGCCAGCCGGCTACGGCGAACAGCGTGGTACGCCGACGCGATCGGTTCGACGACGGCAGCCTCGACGAGACTGATGTCATCCGGGATGCGAAACAACGCCTTCGCCGACACCGAGGCGTAGCGGGCAAGTGCCCCGTTGAGAGCGAAGCCGATGAAACCGACTGTCCCACAGAGTGCTTCAGCGCCCTGTTTGCAGGAGCCGCATTCACCGCAGCCGAAAACACCGACGCCGCAAACCCGGTCACCTTCGGTGAACTTGTGCACGCCGGGCCCGACGCCGACCACCGTCCCGGAATATTCGTGCCCCATGACGACCCCTGGCGCAGCATGCATCGGACCGGCGATGTACTCGTGCAGGTCTGTGCCGCAGATCCCCGCTCGGGCCACCTCGATGACCACTTCTCCCGCACGTGGACTCGGATCGGGAAGTTCTTCGATTCGCACGTCTTCGCGACCGTGATAAACAGCTGCGCGCACCTACCGGCCTACCTTCAGGACGGACCCGGATTCTTTCGGCAGCACCGACTTTCGTTGGCCGGAGTCTCGGCGGAGGTGCCGCCAGGTTGATGTCAAGCTCACCGGCACCTTAGATCCAGAATGACAGGTTTTGCGTGGGCACCGTGGTGTGATCCAGCAGGATCTCGCGCTGGACCAGTTTCCAACCCCCCTCGTCGCGACGAATAATGTCTCGGCGCTCGGCAGAGACTGTCTCCGCCTTGGCCTCGTCCGCGCGCGTGCGCACCAGCAATGCATTCGAGGTGACTCGGTACCGACCGTCACCGTCACCAGACCTGACCCTGACGTTGGTTATGAAGTGCCGGATCCGCGAGGGAGGATCCTCAGCCCAATCCGACGACGTTCGGTGCCGCTGAATACGCATTTTCAGGCTCGTGTAGTTATCGTTCAAGTGCATGGAGCGCTCAGAAAACCCCGGTCCCCCTGCTCTCCGAAGCGTCTGACGGACGCGCGCGAAATAGTGCACATCGGGTGCCAGCAATCCCAGCCACTCCTCGAACTCATCGCGATCCAACAGATCAGCCTCGTCGAAAAGGAAGTCTTCGATTTCCTCACGCACCTCCCGCGAAACCCTCGCAGCTTGAGGTGGATCCTGCGGCAGCGTTGTCGTCATACGTTCTCATCCCTTCTCGGGGTGGCCAGATAGTCGAAGTACTGCTTCCAGT
>CAZOIX010000070.1:0-10229 GCA_964579685.1 uncultured Mycobacterium sp. | reverse complement strand
GTCCCAGCGAGGCCAGTCGCCGGGTGTTGCCCTTGGTGGCGGGCACGGCGCGGCGCAGTGCGGCAAGCAGGTCGGCGTCGACCTCGTCGACGACGAGTCCGGCACCGCACGGTGAGAACGACACCGCCAGGGTGGTCTCGGCCATCCCGTAGGCGGGCAGGATCGCGTCGGGGCGCAGGCCGAATGGCTTACCCGCATCCAGTAGGTCCTCGACATCGGCGGGCTCGACAGGTTCGGCGCCCGACAGCGCGAACCTCAGCGTTGACAGGTCGTACTCCCCCGGCTTGGCCTGGCGCCGCAGGCGCTTGGCGAACAGCGCATAGGCGAAGTTCGGCGCCGCGGTCATGGTGCCCTTGTACTTGTCGATGAGCTTGGCCCACAGCAGTGTGTCGCGCAGGAAGTCCATCGGCGTGACCTTGACGAGTTCGGCGCCGAAGTACATCGGGATGGTCAAGAAGCCGACCATGCCCATGTCGTGGAAACAGGGCAGCCAGCTGACCATGACGTCCTTGTCGACGTCGTACTCCGCGCCGATGAACATCGCCTCGGCGTTGGAGTAGATGTTGCGGTGGGTGATCTGCACGGCCTTGGGAGATCCCGTGGATCCACTGGTCAGCTGCATCAGCGCCAGGTCGTCCTCGCCGACCTCGATCGGGTCGATCGGGTCCGACGCCAGGAGATCGGTGACGGTCAGAACCTTGATGCCCTTTTCCTCCAGCACCGGGATCGCCACCAGGAACGGCTCGGAGACGATGACGGCCTTGGCCTCGATCATCCCGATGACATTCATCGTGTCCTCGGCCCAGATGACCAGGTCGGTCCGGGGGGTGGGCTGGTGAAGCATGGTCAGGCTGGCGCCGCGCATCCACAGGCCCTGGGCGGTCGGTGCGATCTCCACAGGGAAGCCGGCCAGCACGCCGACCGCGTCGCCGAGTCCGATGCCGGCCTCCGCGAGGCCGCCGGCGATGCAGCGCGCGCGCTCGTGGACCTCACGCCAGGTGTGGCGGACGGGCTCATGCGGTTCACCGGTGACCATGCCCGTCGTGACGGTGCGAGCGTTGCGGTACATCTTCTCGGTGAATCGGCTCACCACAACCTCCTCGGTTCCCGGACAGCAAATGCCCGGGTGTCATACTCCGCCTGATCAGAGGCGCATTCCAGGAGGCGCGCACACAATTGGGGAGCAGTTAAGTCTCGAATTGGTGATTCCGGGCCGCGGGCAGCTAAGACGAAACGCCCACCGAGGCTGTCGGTGGGCAAAGTCGCGTCCATTACTTGACCGCTAGTTTTCACCGTCGATCATCTTAAACAACTCTTAAGTAGTTGCCAAAATATCGCGATAACTGAGGGCCGGGTCACACTGAGGCCGACGGCGCCGGAACCACCCGAGCGCCGTGCACGGGGCCACTGGCGACGCGCACCGTCCGACAGACCCCGGCTCCCGCCATCTCGGAGGCGACGTCGACCGCGGCGCCGGCCGATGCGCAGAGAAAGGCGCACGTCGGCCCGGAACCGGAGACGATGCCGGCCAGCGCCCCGGCCTCGGTGCCGGCGCGCAGGGTGCGGCGCAGGTCGGGGTCGAGGGACAGCGCCGCCGCCTGCAAGTCGTTGCCGAGGAGCGGCGCCAGCTGCGCCGGATCACCCGAGGCAAGGGCCGCCAGTACCGGCTCGGGGTCGTCGAGGCGCGGCGGAGCTTCGCGGTCGGGTCCCGCGCCGGCACGCAACCGATCGATCTCGGCGAACACCGATGGCGTCGACAGCCCGCCGTCGGCGAAGGCCAGCACCCAATGAAACATGTTGCGCGCGAGCACCGTTGCCAACTCCTCGCCGCGGCCGGTGCCCAGAGCGGTGCCCCCGTGCAGCGCGAACGGCACGTCGCTGCCCAGCTGGGCGGCCAGCGCGTGCAGGTCGCGGCGCGGAACGCCGAGCTCCCACAGCGTGTTCATCGCGACCAGCACCCCGGCGGCATCGGCACTGCCGCCGGCCATCCCGCCGGCCACCGGAATCGATTTCTCGACGACGATGGCCACATCCGGGGCTCGTCCGACATGTTCGGCCAGTAGCTCGGCGGCGCGCCAGGCGAGGTTGCGCTCATCGGTCGGCAGCGTGTCCACGCCTTCGCCGACCATCTCCAGGGACAACACGTCGGCGTCGCGGACGGTGATCTCGTCGAGGAGCGAAACCGCATGAAACACAGTGGTCAGCTCGTGATAGCCGTCGTCGCGGCAATCTCCGACCTCGAGGTACAGGTTGACCTTGCCCGGCACCCGCACCGTGACCGAGCCCGTCGGAACCCACTCGGACGCGGTGCTGCCATTGGACACCAGACGACACTATCGGAGGAGGCCGTGCGCAAGCAGGCGTCTGAGCAGGTCGATGTCGACGATGAAAGCCCTAGTGTGAGGACGTGCTCTCGCCCGGCGAGAAGTTTGAAGGGTACGTCGTCGACCAGGTCATCGGCCACGGCGGATCCTCGACGGTGTATCGCGCCTACGACGCAGGTCCGGATCGGGATGTGGCGCTGAAGATCCTCGACGGCCGTCACAGCGATCTGGCACACATCGCGCGGCTACGACGGGAGTTCGAGTTCGCCCGCCGCCTCGACCACCCCCACATCGTGACGGTGTACGAGCGCGGCCCAGGCTGGCTGTCGATGGAATTGGTCACCGGCGGCGTGATCACCGACGTGCAACCCATTGCGAAACGATTGGCGGCGCTGGAGCAGATCGCCGACGCTTTGGACTACACACACAACCGCGCGATTGTGCACTGCGACGTAAAGCCAGCGAATATCCTTGTCCACCAAAGTGATTCCAGCGCTGTCCTCATCGACTTCGGGGTGGCCCACCCGATCGCCGACGATATCGGTCACCGGTCGGCACAAATCGAAGCGTCGTTGCCTTACGCGGCGCCGGAATTGATCACCGGCCACGCACCCACAGAGGCAACGGACGAGTACGCGCTGGCATGCACCGTCGTCGAAGTGATCACAGGGTCACCGCCGTTCACGGCACCCACCGGTCTCGGCCTCATCGAAGCGCATCTGCACCAGCCGCCGCCGCGCTGGTCGCGTGAAATCTCCTGGCTGCCGCGCATATTCGACTCGATCGCGGCGAAAGCGTTGGCGAAGAAGCCAGCGGACCGTTATCCGTCCTGTCGTGAGTTCGTCTCGCTGATAGCCCGGGCGCTGCACTAGAGGGCCGGTGCTACGTCACACCGGGACGGTACCCTCGCGTGGCCGCCGATGGTGCACCACGGGCTTGGGCTCCGGTTCGGGCTCCTCGCTTTCGTCTGACCGTTGCAGCAGTCTGACGAAGTCGGCGATCGACAGCGTCTCACCGCGGCGGGACGGATCGATGCTCGCGGCCAGCAGTCGGCTGGCCGACTCATTGCCCGAGCCCGCCCACTCGGCGAAGGCGTTGCGCGATGTCTTGCGTCGTTGAGCGAACGCGATATCGATCAGGTTGAACACCCGTTCGCGGAACTCTGTGTCGGTGGGCCATGGCGACGTCTCATAGCGGTCGATACGGACCAGGCCCGAGTAGACGCGTGGGATCGGCCAGAACACCGTCGGCGAGACCATGCCGTAGCGGCGCACGTTGCCGAAGAAGCGGACCTTGACACTGGGCACCCCGTAGTCCTTGCCACCGGGCTCTGCTGCCAGGCGCTCGGCGACCTCCGCCTGCACCATCACCATCACGGTGCGGATCGAGGGGAACTCGGCGAGCAGGTGCAGCAGCGCGGGCACGGCGACGTTGTACGGCAGATTGGCGACCAGGGCGGTGGGCTCATCGGCGATATCGCTGCGCCCCAGGTTGAGGATGTCCTGATTCAGCACGCTCAGCCGGTTGATCTCGCTGTGCGAGTGTTCGGCGACGGTGATGGGCAGCTGCCGGGCGAGCACCGGATCGATTTCCACCGCGGTCACCCGCGACCCCCGATCCAGCAGGGCCAACGTCAACGAACCCAGCCCCGGACCGACCTCGAGGACGTGGTCGTGCCTGTTGATACTGGACGCCGAAACGATCCGACGAACAGTGTTGGCATCGTGGACGAAGTTCTGGCCAAACGATTTGCGAGGCCGGAAATCAATCTCTCTCGCCAGGTGTCGTATCTCGGTCCGCCCGAGTAATCGAATGGTCAGCGCGCCCCAATCCTCCCGCTACAGGTCGGCCACGCACCCCATCCTTGCCGTGCCCGAGTGACCTCAGCAATCGCGATCTGCTCTTCTCGTGTCGCCAAATCGGCCCTGCCAGCATACCTCAGACCGCCGTTCCGCTCCCAGGTATTCTGATCAAACTGGACGCCACCGTAAAATCCGTTGCCGGTGTTGATGGCCCAATTACCTCCAGCTTCGCACCGAGCAAGGGCATCCCAGACACCTCCGTTGGAGACTTCGGGAACCTCGGTACCGGGCTTGGCGCCCACTCGGAGGACACCATCGCGAGCAGGGACGACCACGACATTGGCTACTGGCATTCTCCCGGTTTCGACGCCGTTCACCTTGGCGATGGCAAAGGTGACGTCCTGCGTTCCCGGGGTCCCGGGATCCTCGACGACCTGGCGGCTCATATTGAGCGTCACATCTTCGATGCGGTGATTCGCCGGCGCGAGAGGCACGCGTTCGGTGACCTTCTCGATCCGAATCCGCTTCACCTGGATCTGCATACCGTCGACGATCGGCGACGATGCGGCAGGAACGACCTCGTCGCTCTGCTCCAGGGGTACCCCCGCGGCTTCGAGGAAGGCGGCGACGTTGGGTGCGGCCAAGTGCACGGTGCGCACCGTTCCGGCGTCGGTCAGTTCGACGGTCTTGGCGCTGACCACGGGAAGCGACATCCCCGACAGCGGCACCCGGCTGCCACGTGAGGCTGCTGCCGGCGCCTTGTCGGTCATCTGCAGTTGCCTCAGCGCCTCGGCCACGGTGGACGCCGTGGTCCACACCTCACGGCTGTCACGTCCGTCGGTCGAGATCTGCAGCGGTCGACTGCGACGCAGCACGATGGTGTCGGATTGGTGCACCGGTTCGCCGGCCGCCGGGTAGAGGTCGTCGCGTTCGCCGACGTCGAAGCCGTTTTCCTTGACGACATCGATGACCCGCGATTTCATTGTGGCGACGGTGACCGAAGTGCCGTCGACGGCGAGGGTCACGGTCTTGTGCGCAGCTACTGCAAATCCACCAGCGAAAGTAAGCGCAAGCAACGTCACGCCGACCACGAATCGCAATAGCGGCGACCGCTCTTCGTGAATCTTATTCAAGATATTCAAAACGTACTTTTTCCCGACTTTCTGGACGGAAGGCAGCCATCCGAAGCCTTCCGCGTTTGATCACAAGACGGTAACGAAAAGCCTCACGGCCAGCAACTCGCCAGCCCGTAGGTTCGGGCGGCCGTCGAAGTGGTTTCCCGCGCAAGCTCCTCCGCATCTTTGCCGAGGAGCTCAGCCAGCGCTCGAACAGTGTAGGGCAGGCAATATGGCTCGTTTGGGGCGCCTCGGTACGGATGGGGTGTGAGAAACGGCGCATCCGTCTCGACGAGCAGTTGCTGGGAGGGAATCAGCGACGCCGCTTCCCGTAGCGCAGTGGCATTCCGGAAGCTGACCGTTCCGGACAGGCTGAGCAACCACCCCTGGGCCACACAGACCCTGGCCATCTCGGCGTCCGACGAGAAGCAGTGGAAGATGACAGTGTCGGGGGCGCCCTCGGACCTCAGAACGTCCAGCACCTCGGCGTCGGCGTCGCGGTTGTGGATCATCAGCGGCTTGCCGGTGCGCTTGGCCAGGTCGATGTGCCAGGCGAACGCCTCACGCTGGATCGCGGGCTCGGCGCACCCCTCGAGTTTGCCCGGCCAGTACATGTCCATTCCGGTCTCGCCGACGGCCACCACACGCGGGTGCGCGGCGAGTCGCTCGATGGTGGTCTTGGCCTCGTCGGTGAGCGCGTTCGCGCGAGTGGGATGCAATGCGACCGCGGCATACACGCGTGGGTCGGCGTCGGCGGCGTCGACGACCCAGCGCGCCGACGCCAAGTCATCGGCGATCGTCACGACAGCCCGCACGCCGACGTCCTCGGCCCTGTCGACGATCGCGCGGATGCTCGCGGCATCGGTGGCACCGCAGGCGTCGAGGTGGGTGTGCGCGTCGATCAAGGGTGCGAGCGGTTCGGGGGCCGGCGGCTTCTCCCGTTTGGCTGGGCGGTCACGACTCACCGCCACACCATAAGCTGACCAACAAATGAGTGAGCCTTACTACATCACTACGGCCATCGCCTACCCCAACGGTGAGCCGCACATCGGGCATGCCTACGAATACATCGCCACCGATTCGATTGCGCGGTTCAAGCGATTGGACGGCTTCGATGTGCGCTACCTGACGGGCACCGATGTGCACGGTCAGAAGATGGCCGAGACGGCCGCCGCCCTTGGCATTTCGACCGAGGAGTTGGCGCGGCGCAACTCAGATGTGTTCCAGCGGTTGCAGGAGAAGCTCAACATCTCGTTCGACCGATTCATCCGCACGTCGGATGCTGACCACTTCGACGCGTCGATCGAAATCTGGAAGCGGATGAACGAAGCCGGTGACATCTATCTGGACACCTACGCCGGCTGGTATTCGGTGCGCGATGAAGGGTACGTCACCGAGGCCGAAACCAGCATCAACGCCGACGGCGTCCGGGTCGCCACCGACACCGGCGCCCCCGTCACATGGACCGAGGAGCAGACGTACTTCTTTCGGCTGTCGGCATACACGGACAAGCTGCTGGCGCACTATGAAGCGCATCCGGAGTTCATCGAGCCCGGCGTACGGCGCAACGAGGTGGTCAGCTTCGTCTCGGGCGGGTTGCGCGACTTCTCCATCTCTCGCACGACATTCGACTGGGGCGTGCCGGTGCCCGATCACCCCGATCATGTGATGTACGTCTGGGTCGACGCGCTGACGAATTATCTGACCGGTGTCGGCTTCCCCGATACGTCATCGGAGTTGTACCGCCGCTTCTGGCCTGCCGACCTGCACATGATCGGCAAGGACATCATCCGGTTCCACACGGTGTACTGGCCGGCCTTTCTGATGTCGGCAGGAATCGAGTTGCCGCGCAAGGTTTTCGTGCACGGCTTCGTCCTCAACCGCGGCGAGAAGATGAGCAAGTCGGTCGGCAACGTGGTCGACCCCATCGCTTTGGTGGACGCGTTCGGCGTGGACCAGGTGCGGTATTTCTTCCTTCGGGAGGTGCCGTTCGGCCAGGACGGCAGCTACAGCGAGGACGCGATCATCGCGCGCATCAACGCCGACCTGGCCAACGAGTTGGGCAACCTGGCGCAACGCTCACTGTCGATGGTGGCCAAGAATCTCGACGGGAACATCCCTGAGCCGGCCGAATTCACGCCGGCCGACACCGAGCTGTTGGATCTGGCCGATGGCTTGCTCGTGCGGGTACGCACGCATTTCGATGCCACCGCGATGCATCTGGCGCTGGAAGCCATCTGGTCGGTGCTCGCCGCCGCCAACAGATACTTCTCCGCGCAGGAACCGTGGGTACTTCGCAAATCCGACGAGGCCCGCTTCCGCACGGTGTTGTACACAACGCTGGAGACGGTGCGCATTGCGACGCTGCTGAGCCAGCCAGTCATGCCGGAGTCCACGGCCAAGCTGCTCGACCTGCTCGGTGTGCCGCAGGACCAGCGGGCATTCACGGCGGTCGGCACCCGAATCGAGCCGGGCACCGCGCTGCCGGCCCCCGTCGGCGTTTTCCCGCGCTATCAGGTGGAGTGACGTCCGACACATATTGCGGCCGAGCCGTCACACTTCGCGTATCCGCGGTGTCTCGAGGACAGAGCAGCTCAGAGCTGAACGGCCGCCTCCGGCGGCCGGCGAAGAGCGAGAATGACCGCGAGGAGATTGAGATGACCGACCAGAAGACCCACGTGATCGTGATCGGCGGAGGATATGCCGGCGTGCTGGCCGCCAACCATCTGCGGCTCAACGAGAACGTCGACATCACCTTGGTGAACCCCCGCACCGAGTTCGTGGAACGGATCCGGCTGCACCAGCTGGTCACCGGCTCCGACGACGCGGTGGTCGACTACGCGGAGATTCTGGGTGCCGGAATCGACCTGATCGTTGACTCGGTGACACGCATCGACGCACCGAGGCGGCGGATCCACCTCGCAGGCGGCGGTGAGCTGGACTACGACTATCTGATCTACGCCATCGGAAGTCATGGCGCCCCACCGGTTGTCCCCGGAGCCGCTGAATTCGCTTACCCGATCTCAGAACTCGAACACGCACAGCAGTTGAAAGCGGCGTTTGACGCCGCCGATGCCGCCGCGCCGATCACGGTGATCGGTGCGGGCCCGACGGGGCTGGAGGTGGCCGCCGAGTTCGCCGAACAGGGCCGCTGCGTGACTCTGGTCTGCGGCGGAGTTCTCGGTCCGTACCTGCACGCCCGCGGTCGCCGCGCGGCGGCCAAGAGGCTGAGCCGACTCGGCGTCACGATCGTCGACGGCCCGGGTGCCACCGCGACCGAGGTGCACGCCGACTCGGTCACCTTGGCCGACGGGCGCCGGATCGCCAGCGCGGTCACGATCTGGACCGCCGGTTTCGGCGTGCCCGACCTTGCCGCCAGCAGCGGGTTGAGCACCGACGCGGATGGTCGCCTGCTCACCGACGAGACGCTCACCAGCGTTGACGATGCGCGTATCGTCGCCGCAGGCGATGCGGCCGCGCCGTCGAATCTTCCGCTGCGGATGAGCTGCCAGGCCGCGATCCCGTTGGGCGCGCAGGCCGCCAATACGGTGCTCAGCCGCATCGCGGGGACCGAGCCCAAACGCCTGAACCAGGCCTTCACCGGCCAATGCATCAGCCTTGGCCGTGATGGCGGCCTGGTCCAGCTCGCACATCTCGACGACACCGTGATGCCGCTGTATCTGGGCGGCCGTACCGCAGCGACGATCAAGGAGGCGGTCTGCAAGGGCACCGTCAGCTTCCTGCGGCGGGAGGCACGTAAGCCGGGGAGCTACTTCTGGCTCAAGGGCGGCAAGCGTCCGCAGCGGTTGGCTTCAGCGTCTGCTCCGGCATGCCCGTGACCGACGAACACGCCGAACGATTCACGGCCCTACGGCCGCTGCTGTTCACGATCGCCTACGAAATTCTGGGCAGTGCAACTGAATCCGACGACGTGTTGCAGGAGAGCTACCTGCGCTGGGCCAAGGTCGACCTATCGATCGTGCAGGACACCAAGGCCTACCTTGCCCAGCTCGTCACCCGCCAGTCTCTCAACGCCCTGCGGGCGCAATCCCGCAGGCGTGAGGAGTACGTCGGCCCATGGCTACCCGAACCGTTACTTGTGGAGACGACGGATGCATCGGCCGATGTCGTTCTTGCCGAATCGGTTTCGATGGCGATGATGGTTGTCTTGGAGACGCTGAGTCCGGACGAACGCGCTGTCTTCGTACTGCGCGAGGTTTTCGGCTTCAGCCACGATGAGATCGCCTCGACGATCGGCAAGTCGGCGGCCGCGGTTCGCCAGATGGCGCACCGGGCACGCGAGCATGTTCAGTCCCGGCGCAAGCGGTTCGAACCCGTCGACCCCCAACTCTCCATGGAGATCACCGCACGATTCTTCGCCGCGGCCTCGACCGGCGACGTCGACGGGCTGATCGACATGCTGTCGACGGACGTCGTGTGGACCGCCGACAGCGACGGAAAGGTCAGTGCCGCGCGCAGGCCCGTCTCGGGGGCCGAACGAGTGGCCAAGCTGGTCGTCGGACTCGTGCGGTTGGCCGGCGAGTCCGGCCGGGTGGAACCCGCGATGTACAACAACGCGCCCGCGCTGAAGCTCTACCTCGGCGACAGCTTCGAGGGCGTGATCACCGTGGAGATCACCGACGGCCGGATCAGCAACTTCTACGCGATGCGTAACCCGGACAAGCTGGCAGGTGTCGACATCCCGCGCGAGATCAGCCGCTAGCTCTCTGACACGCTTGCACAGTGCGGATCCAGCGGCTCGGCGGCCTGGGGAGTGCCCCCGCAGTGCTTCGCGCCGTCTCCGACGCGGCCGGACGACGCGGGCTAGCGCCTCCCGCGGCGCTGATCGGCGAGTGGTTCGGCTCGGGCGCCGTCATCGCACCGTCGGTGACGGTGACGCCCGTCGACACCCGCGAGGTGTTCGATGTGCCCCCGGGCGGGTCTGGCGACGCGGTCGGCGGCGGATGGTTCGGCTATCTGTCCTACCC
>CAZOIX010000069.1:0-10259 GCA_964579685.1 uncultured Mycobacterium sp. | reverse complement strand
GTCGGGGGGTGGGTGGGCGATGGTGCGGCTGTTGGGGTTGACATCGTTGGTACTCCAATCGGGCGGTGGGGCAGGGCTGTTCGGTGGCTACCAGACCACCGGAAGTTCGTATACGCCGTAGGCGAGGCGATCGTGTTTGAACGGCACCTCGTCGAACGGGATCGCCAGCCGCAGCGTCGGGATTCGGCGCAGCAGCGTGTGAAACACGATCTGCAGCTCGGCGCGCGCGAGTTGCTGTCCGACGCACTGGTGCCTGCCGTACCCGAAGCCGAGCTGCTGGCCGGCATCGCGGGTGAAGTCGAGCTTGTCGGGCTCGGGGTAGGCGGCCGCATCCCAGTTGGCCGGGGCCAGGTCGATGATGATGCCTTCGCCGGCGCGGATGGTCTCTCCGCCGATCTCGATGTCCTCGGTGGCGATCCGGCGCTGGCCGTTCTGGATGATCGACAGGTATCTCATCAGCTCTTCGACGGCGTTGGCAATGAACTTCGGATCGTCGGAATCACGGAGCAGCGCAGCTTGTTCGGGGTTCTCCAGCAGGGCCAGCACGCCGATGCCGATCATGTTCGCGGTCGTCTCGTGGCCGGCAATCAACAGACCGGTGCCCAGCTGGGCGGCCTCTTTCACGCTGATCTCGCCTGCGGTCACCCGCTCGGCGAGGTCGGAAACGGCGTCCTCAGCGGGGTTCTTCTGCTTTTCCTCGACCAGGTTCACCAGGTACTGGTGCAGGCTCATCGCGCCCTTTTGCATGGCGTCCGCCGCGGCGTAGCGCGCGAGTCCCGCGTTGGCATGCTCCTGGAAGAACTCGTGGTCTTCGTAAGGGACACCGAGCATGTCGCTGATCACCTTGGTCGGCACGGGCAGTGCGAGCTTGGCAACGATGTCGGCGGGCTGCGGACCTGCCAGGATCTCGTCGATGCACTGATCGGTGGTCTCCTGGATCACCCCGCGCAACGTCTCCACACGTTTGAACGTGAACGGCTTGGACAACATTCGACGGAACCTGGTGTGCTCCTCGGCGTCGGACGTGAACACCGACCGGGGCCGTTTGTGCACCGTCGACAGCATGTGCTCGTTCCAGTGCGGGAAGCCTTCCTTGCGGTCGTCGACGCTGACACGTGAGTCGGAGAAGAGTGCCCGCGCAACCTCATGTCCGGTGATCAGCCAGGGTGTCGTGCCGTTCCAGATACGCACCCGCGACAGCGGTTTGACCTCCCCCATTTCGAGCATCGGCAACGGCGGCGCAAACGGGCATCGGGCGGCCCGCTCCATCGGGTACTCGGGTACCTCGGCCGAAACCTGTTCTGCGGCAAGGGTGTCTGACATGGAATCTCCGTCACTCCTCGATGTGAATGGCCAGGGCTGGACATGCGGCCGCGGCCTTTCGGGTTTGTTCGGCTTGGTCAGGGCCGGGTTCGTCGACCAGCAACTGCACGACGCCGTCATCATCGCGCTGGTCGAATACGTCGCCGGCGTTCATCACGCACATCCCGGAGGACACGCACCTGTCCTGGTCGACGGTGACCTTCACGGTCGCTCCGTGATGGGCGCCTGCCACAGCCCGACGATCGCGTCGATGAGTCCGGAGGCGACCGAACTCCACGTGGTGCGGGGCATCGCCGCGCCTTCGGCGAAGGAGCGCTCGAAGTCCGCACAGGTATGCATCATCAGGTTTCGCACCATGATGTTGCGCTCGGTGACGACGGTCATCGGCAGATCCGGCAGGCATTGTGTGATGCCCGCGACGACGCGCAACAGCGACGGCGACGCGAGGGCGTCCTTGACGACGATCTTCTGATAGGCGGGGTCGGCCAGCGCCTGGGCGGCGAAGCGGGCGTACCAGGTCGGGTTGCCGAGCTGATCGAGGTGCTCGGTGAGCGAGCACACCATGCAGGCGATCCAGTCGCGCAATTCGGTGGAGTCGCCCCTCTCGGCCACCATCCGGGCGAGGAGTCGCTCGATCGATACCCGATGCTTCTGCTCGATCGCCCGCACCAAGTCGGCCTTGGTGCCGAAGTGGTAGCCAACGGCGGCGTTGTTTCCCTGCCCGGCCGCCTCGCTGACCTGCCGATTCGACACGGCGTACACCCCGTGCTCGGCGAACAGCCGCTCGGCCGCGGCCAGGATCGCTTCACGGGTGATGCTGGCCCGCTCGGTGCGAACGGTCCTGCTGGCTGTGGTCACCCGTTCAGTGAACCCCGCCACAACGATTAAGTCAAGCGACTGATTTAAATTCGTGGTCGCGCTTCTGGGCGGGGTCTCGGGCGCATGCCCCGCCGGACACATAGAGTGCCGCTGACCATGCCCAATTCGCATTTCATCGACAACGGCGACGTCGCCGTCCACTATCTCGACTCCGGCGGTGACGACCGCGGCGCTCCGGTCGTCTTCGTGCCCGGCATGACGTGCGTGGCCGAGGACTACGCCGAGATCCTCCCGCTGTTCGGCCGGCGGGCAGTCGTCATCGACCTGCGAGGGCACGGCAAGAGCAGCGCGCCGGCGACCGGATACGACGCCGCGACACTGAGCACAGACGTCGGCGCCGTGGTGGATGCCGTGACCGACGGGCCGGTTCACGTCGTGACGTTCTCCAGGGGCACCACCTATGCACTGATGTGGGCGATTGGAAACTTCGAGCGCGTTTCCTCGATCGCGATCGGAGACTACGTACCCGAAGAGAAGCTGTTGACCCCCGAGATGTCGCGCCGCCTCTTGGACGGCCGATGGCGCGGAACTCCCGTCAGCGAGCGGCTCAACGAAGATGCCGCCCACAAAACGTTCGGCGCCGCGCAGGAACGATCGTTGTGGGATTCCCTGGCACGGCAGCAGCTTCCGCTGCTGGCGGTACGCAGCAGGGAAAGGCTCCTCGTGGGTGACGCGCAGTGGTCGCGCTATCGCGCGCTGTTTCCGCGCGCACATCTGATCGAGTTTCCCGACTCGCCCCACGACATCTTTCGTCCCGACCGCGGCCGCTACCCCCGACTTGTCTGTCAGCATGCCGACCGCGCGGACGAAAACCGTTAGTCGGACTTGGGTTTACGGGCAATCACCTTGCCCGCCGACGTGCCGCCGTCGATCGGCAGTACGGTGCCGGTGACATAGCGCGAACGATCGGTGGCGAAATAGAGCGCGGCCTCCGCGACATCCTCCATCGTGCCTTCGCGCTTGAGCGGGCGGTCGTTGCGCATCTGTTCGCGGATCTTGGCTTCGAACTGCTCGAGCTTCTCGAGGTCCTCCCCCGCCGCCGACTTGCGCACGATCGCCGTCCGGATATTACCCGGCGCGATCGCGTTCACTCGAATCTCATAGTGCGCCAATTCAATCGCCGCGGACTTCGTGAACTGCATGACAGCGGCCTTCGACGCCCGGTAGGTCATCACACCGCCGCCGGCCTGGATACCCCCTATCGACGTCAGGTTGATGATCGAACCACCGCCGTGTTGCGACATGTGCCGTGCGGCGTCGCGCGTCCCTGCCATCACGGCGAGCACGTTGACCGCCATCACCTTGTGGAAGTCGGCGAGGTCGTCGTCGAGGAACCGGCGGTGCATCGTGCCCGAAACCCCGGCGTTGTTGACCATCACATGCAGGCCGCCGAACCGGTCGACGGCCGTGGACACCAGCCCGCCGACCTGGGCGACGTCGGAACCGTCGGCTTCGACGAACATGGCGTTGGCGCCGATGTCCGCCGCAAGTGCCACCCCGCCGTCCTTGTCGACATCGCCGATCAGGACCCTGGCGCCCTCGGCGGCAAATCTGCGTGCGAGGCCTTCGCCGAGGCCTGAGGCTCCGCCGGTGACGATGGCGACCTTGCCCGCAAGTTCGTCTGTCATCTGGTTGCTCCTTCGCGCTGTTCGGCCAGGAAAGCAAGAAGCAGGTCGTTGACCGCCGCCGGCTGTTCGATCTGTGGGCAGTGTCCCGCATCGGGGATCACCGCCGACCGGCCGGAAGCGATCTGCCCGGCTATCTCTGCCGCCCAGCCACGCGGCAGCAGTTTGTCGCCGCCGCCCTCGACCACCAGCGTCGGCACCGCAATGCGGTCATATGCCCGGTTACTCGAAGGAAGGGCCGGCGGCTCGAGGCCGGGCCTGCGAAACCTGGCTGCCGCCAGAGCTTCCCACGCGCCTGGAGCGATGCTCGAGTCGTATCGCCGCTGCACATAGGATTCATCGGACACGTATGACGGATCGTAGAATAGGGCCTCGACGATCCGGCGCATGGCTTCGAGTGTCGCGTCGTAGTCGTAGAGCGCAGCCGAATGCTCGTTGCGCTGAATCTCACCGCCGCCACAGATCATCACCATGCTGCGCGCGGGCAGCACCGGCGACTCCGATGTGGCGTCGACGAACATGTTGACGGCGCCCATCGAGTTTCCGACGAAATGGGCGGATTCGACACCGACGGCGTCACAGAACCGCGCGATGTGACGGATCCGCATACCCCGGCCGTCGTTGAAGTCGATGACCTTCGCGGACTCGCCGAAACCCAGCATCTCCAACGCGAGGACGCGGTGTCGTTGCGCGAGTGCGGCGATGTTGTTCTCCCACGCGATGGCGGCGTTGACGCCGAACTCACCGCCGTGCAGCAGAACAACCGGATCACCCTGTCCAGCCTCGAGATAGCCGGTGACGAGACCGTCGACCAGGATGGTCTTGCGCACCGCGTTCAGATGGTCACTCATGCGGCCCTGGCGAAGGTGAGCACCTGGGTCGCGAGCATCTCGAGCTGGTCGCACACCGAGGTATCGGTCAACTCGCCTGCGGTGTCCCAGATTTCATCCGCGGAGTTGATGGCCACACCGAGCGGCGTCGGCCACGCGCGCAGTGCGTGCCCGATGGAACGCAGTTGCCCCAGCGTGCCTACCGCGGCCTGCCAGCCGTACGCACAGCTGATGCAGCCCCACGGGGTGTTGTCGAGGTAGACGCGGGGATCTTCGCGGAGATCCTCGATGTAATCGAGGGCGTTCTTGACCAGACCCGAGATCGCACCGTGATAGCCCGGCGATCCGACCACCACGGCGTCGGCGTCGCGCAGCGCCTTGACCAGCTCCAGCGCCTTGGGGGTGCGTTCGAGTTCGTGCGGCGCGTACATCGGCAGATCGAGGTCCGGCCCGCTGAAGAACCGGGTCCGTCCCCCCTGGCGTTCGACCGATTCCAGGCAATAGCGCAGCGCACGTTCGGTCGACGAATTGGCGCGCAACGTTCCGCCGAGGCCGACGACCAACGGCGCGCCGCCCGTGGTGATGCTTGTGGTCATGAATCTACCTACTTGATCGCAATCGGATTGATCGGTGAGCCGACGGCGCCGGTCACCCGCAACGGCGGTGCGATGAGCTGAAATTCGTATACCCCGTCGGCCGCGCAGTCCGCGGCAAGCGCGGTGAGGTCCCAGTATTCTCCGAGCATCAAACCCATGTCGCGCAGACACAGCATGTGCATCGGCAGGAAGACACCCTCGACGCCGGGTACCGGGTTCTCGACCATCAGGTTGTCGGCCGCGATCGCGGCGACGTCGTGGTCGTGTAGCCATGACGCGCACGTCCAGTCCAACCCGGCACCGGGCTCACTGCCGTCACCGGTCTGCAGAAACCTTGCCCACCAACCGGTTCGGACCAAGACGATGTCGCCGCGCTCGATGGCGACACCTTGGCTGCGGGCCGCGGCGTCGAGTTCGGCCGGGGTGATGGGGTCGCCGAGGTCGCAGAACGTCTCGACACCGCGCAGGCGGACGATGTCGATCAGCACCCCGCGTGACGTGATGCCCTTGCTGTCGACCTTGTCGATGCCGCAGTGGAAGGCGCCGAGGCTGGTCACCGAACTGGCCGGAAACCCGTTGTACAGCTTGTCCTCGTAGTACACGTGCGACAACGCATCCCACTGGGTCGCGGCCTGCAGCGGCATGATGATCACATCGTCGTTGAACCGCATCGGGCCGCTGGTCCAGTACTCGCTGAGCTGTGTCGCCGCCGGATTCTTCAGCCACGGCGGGCCGTACTCGGCCAGCGTGCTCGCATCGCCGCCGTCGATCGTCATCACGTGCAACGGGTTCTGCCTGAAGTGGAACGCACCCTGCGGTCCGGATGATCCGAAGTCCACCCCGAGCGGAAAGACCTTGCCGTGCTTGACCAAGCCCGCCGCCTGTTGGCCTTTCTCGCTGGTGATGACGGTCAGGGTGCCCAGCTCATCGGCGTCACCCCACCGCCCCCAATTGCGGACATCGTCGGCGACCCGGCGGAAGTCGGTCATGCTGGCCATAGCTCGCCTCTCATCGTCGCGGCACCGACTCGGCGAGATCCGTTTCGCCGACGGTCCCGCCGTCCACCCAGATCACCTGTCCGGTGATGTAACTGGCTGCCTTGCTGTTCAGGAAGACCAGCACGCTGGCCTGCTCGTCGGGCCTGGCGGCACGGCCGAGCGGAGTGCGGAACGAGTCCAGGAACTCCTGGCCGTACGCCGATCGCAGCTGATCCAGAATCGGTGTGTCCGTGACGCCTGGCGCAGTGCAGTTGATACGAATTCCCCTGGCTCCCAGCGCCCCGACATTCGCCATCCCGTAGAGGATGATCGCCTCCTTGGCCAGCCGGTAGCCCCCTCCTGCGGCGACGGCCTCGGGATTGCGCTCGCACCATTCGAGTCCCTCGGCCATCGTCGCGGTGTCCACCAGTCCCGCGGTGACGGCGGCGTTCTCCCGATAGCCCGAAGCCGCCAGCGATGACACATTTGCGATGGCCGACCCCGGCGCCATCGCGGGCACCAGCGCCTCGGTGAACCGCCGCGTCCCGAGGAAGTTGATGGTGACCACACGTAGAGGATCCCCGATGCCCGACGACACCCCGGCGACATTGAACAAGGCGTCGACACGGTCGCCGACCGAACCGGCCGCCGCGTCGATCGACGCCGGATCGGACAGGTCGAGCGGAATGAATTCGCTGATCTGCGCCTCCGGTTGCCGGATGTCGAGCCCGACGACCTCCGCGCCGAGGTCGGCGAGTTGTCCGGCGACGTCGGCGCCAATGCCCGACGCACATCCGGTCACGACCACCCGCCGTCCGTCATAGCGCCATAGATCGTCGGTACGTCCCATGCCCTAGCTCTTGTCAGCGGTGGGATTCCTGCTGTCCCAGCCCTGGCCCGACTTGAGCTTCGCTGCCGCCGCCTCGATGCCGGCGTTCATCTCGTCCATCGCCAGCGACACCTCGTTGGCGGTGTAGTTCTCGCGGCCGGTGGGCAGACCACCGAAAGCGTAGGTTTCATCGAACGCCGGGGCGGTCGACGCAGGCCTGCGGGCCTCTGCGCGCTCGATGACCGGTGCCAACCGCTTGGCCTTCTGCGCGACGGCCTTCTCGTCGCGCTCGATGAACTCAGGCAACACCTCTTTGCCCATCAACTCGATAGATTCCATGGTCTCGTCGTGACGGCGTGGTGTGAGCAACAGGATCAGCTCGTCGACACCGCTTTCCTCGTAGCCGCGCAGGAACTCACGCACCGTCGCAGGGCTGCCGATCGGCCCGCGGTCGGGGCCGTAGACGATGCTGGGATCGCGCTGGCATTCCTCGAGATGACGCTCCCACACGCCGGTCCGGCCCGGAGTGTGCATCCCGGTCATGTAGTAGTGCATGATGCCGAACGAGAAGAAGCCGCCGCCCATGCCCAGGCGTTCTATCGCCTGCTCGTCGGTCTTGGCGACCATCATCGAGAGATCGCCGCCGATCGCGAGGATGTTGGGGTTCATCTGGGGCGTGACCGGCACGGCGCTCTCTTCGAACTCCTTGTAGTAGCCGTTGACTCGCTCGGTGAGCGGACCGGGCCCGGTGTAGGCAAAGCTCAGCGCGCCCAGTCCCCGTTGTGCAGCCATGGACACCGACGCGGGTCGGGTACAGGCCACCCATACCGGCGGATGCGGCTTCTGCAACGGCTTGGGCACCACATTGCGCGGTGGCATCTCGACGTGCTCGCCCTTGAAGCCGGTGAACGGCTCTTCGATCATGCAGCGGATCGCGACTTCGAGCGACTCTTCCCACATCTTGCGCTTGTCCGCGGGGTCGATGCCGAAGCCGCCGAGTTCGGCCACCGAGGACGCTTCACCGGTACCGAACTCCACCCGTCCATTGGACAGCAGGTCGAGCGTGGAGACTCGCTCCGCGACGCGGGCGGGGTGATTGACCGCCGGCGGCAGGTGCATGATGCCGAATCCCAGCCGGATGTCCTTGGTGCGCTGACTCGCTGCCGCCAGGAAGATCTCGGGAGCAGTGGAGTGGCAGTACTCCTCGAGGAAGTGGTGCTCGGTCAGCCACACCGTGGAGAAGCCGGCCTTGTCCGCGGCCTCGACCTCATCGAGACCGTCCTGGAAGAGCTTGTGCTCGTCGTCGTCACTCCATGGCCGCGGCAGCGGGAATTCGTAGAACAGCGAGATCTTCATTTAGTTACCTTTCGATCTGAATCGGTCTGGGTTCCCGACTGAAGAGCCTTGTCGGGCAACTGGTCTGCGATGTGTTTGGCCGCTGCGTAACCGAACGTCATGGCGGGCCCGATGGTCGCGCCGGCGCCCGCGTAGCTGCGCCCCATCACCGCGGCTGACGTGTTGCCCACCGCGTACAGCCCCGCCACGACACTGTCATCGGAGCGGAGCACCCGGGCGTGTTCGTCGGTACGCAGCCCGCCCGAGGTGCCGAGATCGCCGAGGATGATCTGGAATGCGTAATACGGCGGCTTCTGCAGCGGATGCAGGTTGGGGTTGGGCAGCGTCGGGTCGCCGTAGTAGTTGTCGTAGGCCGAGTCACCGCGATTGAAGTCATCGTCGTGGCCGGTGCGCGCCAGTTCGTTGAAGCGATCCGCTGTCGCTCGCAACTGTGCCGGCGGTACGCCGATCTTTGTGGCCAACTCCTCGAAGCTGAGCGCCTGAACCACCACGCCGGACTCCAGCCACGCCTTGGGGACCTTCCACCCCGTCGGCACCGGAGCGAAGGGAATCTTGGGAATCGGCAGATGTCCGCCGACGACGTAGCGGTGGAACGAGCGGGTGTCGGTGACGAGCCAGCACGGGATGTGGGTGACACCGGAGTTCTGGCCATCGATCATGGCGTGGGCGAAGTCCATGTAGGGCGCAGCCTCGTTGATGAACCGCTTACCCTCGCCGTTGACGACGAACTGCGACGGCATCATGCGTTCGTTCAGCATGAACTGCAGCCTGCCGTCGGGCCAGCACATCGCGGGAAACCACCATGCCTCGTCGAGGAGATCGGTCGAACCGCCGACCTTCTCTCCCGCCCGGATACCGTCGCCCATCGACGCGGGATTGCCGAAGCTCCAATCACCCTCGCCGGAGGCGAGATGTCGGACCCTGTCGAGAACGGGTAGATGCTGCCTACGCCACTCCATGTCGTGGTCGAAGCCGCCGGAGGCCAGAATGACGCCGTGCCGTGCGCCGATACGGAGCGCACGCCCGTCGCGCTCGACGACCGCCCCGGTCACCGCACCGTCGACATCGGTGATCAGTTCGGTCATCGGTGCGCTCAGCCACAGCGGGATGTCCTGCTCTTTGAGTGCCAGCCGCATCCTGGCCGCAAGCGATTGACCGATCGCGGCCATGCGGTCGCCGAACACCCGCGCCCGGAACATGCGCCAGATCAGTTTCACCAGGACGGCTTTGCCGCGCCAGTTCTGCCTTACCTGGTAGAACAGCCGAAGATCCTTGGGGGCGAACCAGATCCCTTTGGGCGCAAGCGCCAGTGGGCGCAGCAGATTCTGCTCCTCGTCGCCGAGTTGGCGAAGGTCGATCGCGGGCACGTTGATCGTGCTGCCCAATTCTGAGCCGCCTGGCAGTTCCGGGTAGTAGTCGGCATAGCCGGGTTTCCACACGAATTCGAACCAGCGGCTGCGCTTGCCGAGGAACTCCATCATCTCCGGCGCAGTGTCGACATACCGACGCAGCCGTGCGTCGCTCACCAACCCGCCCGTGATCCGCTTCAGGTACTCGAACACGCCGTCCGGATCGGGAACATAGCCGGCTTCGCGCTGCGAGGGCGCTCCCGGCACCCAGATGCCGCCACCCGACAGCGCGGTGGAGCCGCCGAACTGCGGTGACTTCTCGACCACGAGCGTGTCGAGGCCGAATGCGTCGGCGGCCAGCGCTGCCGTCATACCGCCCCCGCCCGAGCCGACGACGAGCACGTCGACGGTGTGGTCGAACATTTCCGTGGTCATGGCTTGCACACCGCCGTCCTGACGGCGAAACCGGCGATCAATTCCGGTGCGGCACGATAG
>CAZOIX010000068.1:0-10421 GCA_964579685.1 uncultured Mycobacterium sp. | reverse complement strand
GATCAGTGCTCGCGGCGAACGGGCCAGCAGACCGGCGAGCACTGATCCTCGATGAGCCGCTGGCCGGGCTGGACGCGGCGAGTCAGCGTGGGCTGCTGCGGCTTTTGGCGGAGCTGCGGCGCAACGCCGGCCTGACCGTGATCATCATCTCGCACGACTTCTCGGGTCTGGAGGACGTGTGTCCGCGCATTCTGCACCTGCAGGACGGGGTGCTGGCACCGATAGCGACGACCGCGGGGGGCGTGTCATGACGACCCCGACGGCGAACCGACGCCAGCGCAGGCCGGTCGTGCTGCTGCGGCCCGTCCCCGGCGACACCGCCGTCCATCGGCTGTGGGCGGGGTCGAAACTGCTCATGGTGGCGGGCATCGGCGTGTTGATGACCTTCTATCCGGGCTGGGTTCCCATCGCCGCGGTGGGCCTCCTGGTGCTGGTGGCCGCATGGATCGCGCGCATCCCGCGAGGCGTGCTGCCCTCGGTCCCGCCCTGGCTCTGGGTTCTGGTGTTCTTCGGCGGCCTCACCGCCACGTTCGCGGGTGGATCCCCGGTGCTGGACTTCGGTTCGTTCGAAGTCGGGCTCGGCGGGCTGTTCAACTTCCTGCGGATCACTGCGCTGTCGATCGTCCTGCTCGGGCTCGGCGCCATGGTGTCGTGGACGACCAATGTCGCCGAAATCGCCCCCGCTGTGGCCACATTGGGCCGCCCGCTGCGGGCGCTGCGCATACCGGTCGATGAATGGGCGGTGGCCCTGGCGTTGGCGTTGCGCGCGTTCCCCATGCTGATCGACGAGTTCCGCGTTCTCTATGCGGCGCGCCGCCTGAGACCCAAGAACGTGGAGCTCACCCGCCGAGGGCGCGTGCGCAGCGTCTGGCTCGAGATCATCGACCTGCTGGCGGCCGCCATCACCGTCGCATTGCGGCGGGCCGACGAGATGGGCGACGCGATCACCGCCCGCGGCGGCGCGGGGCAGATCTCCGCGTCGCCGTCCCGTCCGAAGGCGATCGACCTGTGGGCGTTCGTGATCGTGATCGTGGTGTGCGGCACGGCGCTCGCGCTGGAGCTCACGATCCTGGGCACCAGCGCCGTCAGCTAGGGCCGCTATTACGGTGGTGGCGTGACAGCGCACCGCCGAGTCGACTCCGACTTCCTCGGGCTGCCGCGCCACGAGCTGGCCGATGCGGCGCTGTCCGCGGCGACTGCCGCCGGCGCCAGCTACGCCGACCTGCGTATTCATGCGATCACGACGGAGCACATCCAGCTGCGCGACGGTGAGTTGGAGGCCGCCGTCGTCAACCGCGAGATCGGCCTGGCGGTGCGGGTGATCGTCGACGGCACCTGGGGCTTCGCCTCGCACGCCGAACTGGATCCCGGCACCGCCGCCGAGACCGCACGCCGGGCCGTGCACGTCGCGGCGACGCTGAAGCCGCTGAACGCCGAGCGCATCGAACTGGCCCCCGAACCGGTGTACACCGACGTCACCTGGGTGTCGGACTACCGCATCGACCCCTTTGCGGTGCCCGCGTCGGACAAGATCGCCGTGCTGGGCGAGTACTCCGGACGGCTGATGGCCGCCGACGGCGTCGACTACGTCTCGGCCGGGCTGCACGCGATGAAGGAGCAGACCTTCTACGCCGACACGTTCGGCTCGTCGATCACCCAGCAACGGGTGCGGCTGATGCCGACGCTGGAAGCGGTCACCGTCGACGCCGCGGCAGGCACGTTCGAGACCATGCGCACGCTGGTACCGCCGATGGCCAGGGGCTGGGAGGTGGTCGCCGGCGACGAGGTCTGGAATTGGACCGACGAGCTCGCGCAGTTGCCGTCGCTTCTGGCCGAGAAAGCCAAGGCGCCCAGCGTTATTGCGGGGCCGACGGATTTGGTGATCGACCCGACCAACCTGTGGCTGACCATCCATGAGTCGATCGGCCATGCCACCGAATACGACCGTGCGATCGGCTACGAGGCGGCCTACGCCGGAACCTCGTTCGCCACCCCCGACAAGCTCGGTTCGATGCGCTACGGCTCACCGGTGATGAACGTCACCGCCGACCGCACCGTCCAATACGGTTTGGCCAGTGTCGGTTTCGATGACGAAGGGGTACGGGCCCAGAGCTGGGACCTGGTGCGCGACGGCGTCTTCGTCGGCTATCAGCTCGACCGGGTCTTCGCCCCGCGGCTGGGTGTCATGCGGTCCAACGGCTGCTCCTACGCCGATTCGCCGCATCATGTGCCGATCCAGCGGATGGCCAATGTGTCGCTGCAGCCCGGTACCGACGGCCTGAGTACCGACGACCTCATCGCCCGCGTGTCGGACGGCATCTACATCGTCGGCGACAAGTCGTGGTCGATCGATATGCAGCGCTACAACTTTCAGTTCACCGGGCAGCGTTTCTTCCGCATCCGCGACGGCCGCCTGGACGGCCAGCTGCGCGACGTTGCCTACCAGGCGACCACGACCGATTTCTGGGGATCGATGGAAGCCGTCGGCGGGCCGGCGACGTGGCGGCTCGGTGGCGCCTTCAACTGCGGGAAGGCGCAGCCCGGCCAGGTCGCGGCGGTCAGCCACGGCTGCCCCTCGGCGCTGTTCCGTGGGGTCAACGTGCTCAATACGCGCGATGAGGCGGGGCGGTAGCCGGTGATCGGAGCACAACAGGTGGTCGAGCTTGCGCTGACCGAGGCCGGCCGACTGGGTAAAGCCGACGAGACCATCGTCTTGGTGAACGATCGCACGAAAGCGTCGTTGCGGTGGGCGGGCAATTCGATGACCACCAACGGCGCATCGGTGAGCCGGAGCACCACCGTGATATCGATTGTGCGCCAGGGCAAGACCGCACACGTCGGGTCGGTGCTGTCCAGCGAGGTGGAGCCGTCCTCGATCGCGGCGTTGGTGGCGGCATCGCAGGACGCGGCGCTCTCGGCGCCCGAGGCGCGCGACGCGGCGCCGCCGCTGCCGGGAGGAGCAGTCCCGCAGGACTGGGACGCCCCGGTTCCCGGCACCGGGGTGGAGGCGTTCCTCGACGTGGCGGGAAGCCTTGCGGCGCGGGGGTTCAGGGGTGCAGATCAGCTGTACGGGTTCGCCCGCCACGATGTGGAGACCACGTTTCTGGCCACGTCGAATGGGGTGCGCCGGCGCTACACCCAGCCCACCGGTTCGGTCGAGATCAACGGCAAACGTGACGGCGCCAGCGCGTGGGTGGGCTTCAGCACCCCCGACTTCACCGATGTGCCAACGGATTCGATGCTCGAGCGGCTGTCCACGAGACTGAGCTGGGCGCAGCGCACCGTCGAACTGCCCGCCGGCAGATACGAGACGATCATGCCTCCGTCGACGGTGGCCGACATGATGATCTACCTGTGGTGGACGATGGACGGCCGCGGCGCCGAGGAGGGTCGCACCGCGCTGTCGGCTCCCGGCGGAGGAACGCGGGTGGGGGAGAAGCTCACCGACCTGCCGCTGACGCTGTACTCCGATCCGCACGCCGACGGCTTGGCGTGTACGCCGTTCGTCATGACGTCGGCGTCGTCGGAGCGCTCGTCGGTCTTCGACAACGGGATGGACGTCGGGCGCACGGACTGGATCCGCGACGGCACGGTCGCCACGCTCGCGTACCCGCGGGCCTCGGCGGCGGAGTTCGACGCACCGGTCGCGGTGCCCGCGGACAACCTGCTGATGACCGGCGGCTCGGCCAGCCTGGCGGACATGATCGCGACCACCGAGCGCGGTCTGCTGCTGACCACGCTGTGGTACATCCGCGAGGTCGACCCGGCGGTGCTGCTGCTGACGGGTCTGACACGAGACGGGGTGTACCTCGTGGAGGACGGCGAGGTGACGGCGGCGGTCAACAACTTCCGCTTCAACGAGAGCCCGCTGGACCTGCTGCGACGCGCCACCGAAGCCGGCGCCACCGACCGCACACTGCCGCGGGAATGGGGCGATTGGGTGACGCGGGTGACGATGCCGTCGCTGCGGATCCCCGACTTTCACATGTCTTCGGTGAGTCAGGCGCAATAATCGCCTAGGTGAGCGAAGAGATACTGGCCGACCGCGTCACCGCGTTGGTCGCGATGTCATCGGGAGAAGGACGCCTCGACACGCTGATGCGGTTGACATGCGGTCGCGCGCTGTCGTTACCTCCGCTGCCGATGGAGGTCGATCTGATCGACGGCGCTGCCGAACACGAGCCTCTGGTGTGCGCGTTCACCGAACAATTCGCGATCGACGTGTCGGGCATCAGTGACAATCAGCGCAAGCAGCTCGCGGCAGCTCTGGGCGACAATACGTTCCGCACCGTCGTCATGATGTTCGTCGCCGATTTCATCCCCCGGGTGTGGGCCGGATTCGAGGCGCTGAGTCTGCGCAGGCAGGGCGACGGCGGCGCGGTGGAATGGGATCACGACTCCGATCCGACCGACGCCCTGCTCAACGGCTTCCTGCCGGCAGTGGCTCGGTTGCGCGCGCTGGACCCGGTGACGACCGAGGTCGTCCGGCTGCGGGGGGCGACGCAGCACAACTGCCGGCTGTGCAAGTCGCGTCGTGAGACCGCCGCACTGGAGGCCGGTGGATCCGAAGATCTCTACAGCGAGATCGAGGATTACGAGTCCTCGGTCAGGTTTTCCGATGCGCAGAAAGCGGCGCTGCGGTTCGTCGATGCGATGATCTGGTCCCCGTCGCAGATCAGCGCCGAGGTCGCAGCGGGGGTCCGTAATAACTTCTCCGAGAATCAGGCATTCGAGTTGACGCTGGACATCATGCGCAACGCGGCCAACAAGATCATGGTGTCGTTGGGCGTCGATGCCCCGTTGGTGACCGATGGCACCGAGTTGTTCTCCGTCACCGAGGACGGGCAGACGGTCTCTTCGGCCTGAGGCCTAAGAGGGGGTCGGTTTCTCCTTCTTCAGTACGAGCATCGGCAAGAGCAGCGTGGCCAGCGCGGTGACCAACCAGACCACGACCGTTGCGGCAATCCACGATCCGATGCCGCGAATACTGAGGCCTGAGGTCAGAACGGACGTCAGGATCAACGCGGCCAGGGTGGATACCAAACCGATCCCGCCGAGCAGAGCCGATGCGTAACGGTTGGCGATCTTGAGGAAGAACGGGGCCAAGATCGCCTGGGCGATGCTGAAGATGACCACGGCGGTGATGAAACTCCACGGCGAAATGGATACGCCGCGGACCAACCACGCCGCGACGAGCAGGCCGATGGCCGAGGAGCCGAGGAAGATCGCTGTGCGCAGCAAGAAGCGGATCACGCTGAATGAGCCTACGTGCATGCCGCGGACGGTCAGCCGGTTTCAGCGGCTCAGTAGTCGTGGAAGACGACGTTGTCCGCGATTGGATTCCGGGGGATGTGTAGGTGGTTGGCGGGAAAGTCCCTGTCGGGATAGCCGATCGCGAGTCCGCACAGGATCCGGTACTCGGGCGGAATGGCCAACTGTGCGTGCAGGACCTGGGGGTAGCCCGCGATGGACACCTGCACACAGGTGCCCAGGCCACGTGCGGTCAGCGCCAGGACGAAGGTCTGCAGGAACATGCCGACGCCCAGGCTGTCGACGTGGTCCAGGTCGCGGTGCATGCAGACGATCCCCGCGAGCGGCGCGCGGAAGAACTCCCAGTTGCGCAGCACCGCCTCGCGGCGGCCCTCGATGTCGTCGCGGGTGATGCCCATCGACCCGTACACCACCTTGCCGAGGTCACTGCGCATGTGGGCGAAGGACGGCGGAAGCTGGGGGACGACGGGCGGTTTGGTTCGGGCCTCGTGCAAGAGCGCGGCGACGAGGCGTTCCAAAGCCTGCCCCGCGACCAGTTCCAGGTGCCAGGGCTGGATGTTGGAGTTCGACGGGGCGCGGACGGCCAGGTTCAGGGCGTCGTCGACGAGCGCGCGGGGCACCGGTCGGTCGGCATGAAACATCCGAATCGAACGACGGTCGGTGATGGCCTGTTCGAGGTCGTACATCGTGCTCCTCCCGCCGCGGCTACGGCATGTGGAGCGTATGCGACCATTGGTGCCGCGAAACTGTGAGCAGGGGCGGTAGCTCAGTTGGTTAGAGCCGCGGACTCATAAACTTAGTTTCTGGACGTTTGTTAGTACCAAGTCGTTGATAGTTAATGACGAAAAATAGTATCTGAACTGTGATTATCATGCTAGATAGAGATAGTTGGTAACGGTTGCTGTCAGTTCTACTGCGGTATTTACTGCGGTACGTATAGAGAGGCTATTTAGCTGGCTGTCGGGAATCGTTGGGGCAGGCCTGAGTGATTCGATGCGTAAGAAAACCCTGTGCATTTCGGTGTTGGTGGCGTGCCTGTGCGCACAACGTCGGAGAAACGTGCCATCGTTATCTACGAACAGGCGTTCGACCGAGCGTCTGCCGCCGACAACCCGAAGTGCACCGCCATGACCAGTCAATTGCAGCATCACGTCACCGAGTTCCTCCGAGCCATCAATGAGATGTTGGAGATCGCCGAGCGTTACGAAGCACGCCGTCGCGATATCCGGAGATGGCGATTTCTCGATACATCAGATTGGGGACGCTACGTCTCCGATGAGAACGAGGTCGCCCGAGACGCCGAGTCGAAGATGGTGGGCAGGCGGTTGCGCTTGGTTCACCACGGCGCCGTGGTGCTGAATGATTTTCCCGCCGAAGACGAGATCGTCGAGCAGGTGTCACGTCTGCTGAAGCTGGACGCCGATGAGGCAACCTATTTCCGCCGCGCTTTCGAAAAGCTTTCGAAGGCCGGCGATCTGGCTGGTTTCCTTGCCCTCGCTCAGTATCGGTTCGAGACCGCCTCTGAGCGACAGGTCCGCTTGACGCAGATAGAGAAAGCGAGAGTCGACCTGACGGCTTACTGCTTGCTGCGCTTCCCGCCGTCGCAGGGCAAGTCGAAAGACGGCGAAGCTCCATCCGCCGGATGATTTAGCCCTTGAGGTATTCGGTCTCCTCCGGGGTGATGTGGATCGATTGCCAAGCCAGTGCAGTGACCCCCTCCAGCCTGCAGGCTGTGTCCACGGTCATGTTTCCGGATCTAATTTCCTCGCCGTATCTCTTGAGCCGGTCAAAAAAATCAGACCTCATTTTCTTGGCAACCTTATCGAGCGCGACTGTCACGTCGACTTCGTTGCCGGCCTGCTCCCAGTGCCGATGATGATCCCATGGTCTTGATATTTTGTAATGACACCCATCCTTTCGGATGAAATCGCCCTTACTGACTATCGTCTCCACCTCGTAGTCTGCCGAGTAGCGATGCACGTAAATGGATCGCATCCATCCCACGGCATCATCCCCGCTTGGATGAGCCTCATGAACGATGGGCGCTAGCGCGGCTGAGCGAGCGTCCATGGGATGAACAAGCAGGATCGCCTCGATGGCTTGCTCTTTGGTGAGTATTTCTGCGGCCTCTACGCTCCGCGGAACGTACCGCTCGAACTCGAGATGCGTACTTGCAGTGTCGATCATGGGTTCCTCCTATTGTTGGGGAGTGCTTCTTATTCGCGCCGACCGTGGCGTGATGCTGCCTGGACCGGACGTGTTCTTGCAGACCTCGAGTGCTTCGCGAATGTCCGCATCGGTCATGTACCAAGTTCGGCCAATTTTTCGGCCGGGGATGACACCCTTGTTCAGTCGCCGGCTGAGCCAGTCGATCGATGGGAAGGGATCTGGTACCAAGTCCCGAATCGCATGTGGCACAGGCTTGTATGGTCGCAGTAGTTCCGATATTCGAGTTCGTTGTTCATCAGTGAGGTCGGGTGCGCGCGAGAGCACTTCGGCGACCCACTCGTCGGTATTCATGCCGCAGCTCGTGGTGAAAGAGTCAGTTCACGCCTGCGGCGTCTAACTGTTGCGCGATTTGTCTTAAGCCTCCGCGCAATCTCGGAGATAGATAGGTCGTTTCGCATGGTGAGTTCGGTATCTTTTAACGACCAGGCTCGCTGCCGCGATCTCGCCGCCCCTTTTTGAATAAGCCGGCTTCGTCGATGTCGAACCGCAGATGCGGTGCAATTCAGAATACGGGCCATCTCCTCGGTCGAAAGATCATCCCGCATCACGACCTCATCGTCGCGATTTGTCCATCCGTAGCGCTGCGGACCTCCATGCCGCAGAAGGTCCCTGCGTGCGCAAACCCCTCTGTAAGAGCGGCCAAGGAGTGACGCGATCTCGCGAACGGTAACGTCGTCACGCATGACAACATTGTCATCCTCAGGCGTCCAAGGGTTCCCAGATGCAGGGGCTTCAATTAGCTTTAGTTCTTCGTGGTATCGCTGCCTATAGCCTCGTAGGTAACTTCGGTTCCTGTTGTAACCAATCTTTTGATTTGCAAGAATTGTCTCGCGATTTTCTTGGTAATGCCGGCGCTTCTTCAGGCGTAGCGCCTCGGCATTGTCCGCCCAATATCGCTTGGAGCGAGCGAGGCGTTGCGTTCGATTGACTTCGTGAGAACGTCTTTGTTGAGCCAGGATCTGCTCACGATTTGCTTCGTAATACGATTTATTTATCCGACGTCTGCGAACGCGTTCGCGATCGTATCGGGCCGTGTCGTACGCCTTTCGCGCTTTCTTGCATTTTGTACAACGGCATCCGTGATGGTCGTAGCCCGACATGCCATGTGTAAATGTGTGCGCAACCCCCGCCACGCACCGCGCACATTTCGCCACTACTTCACCTTGGCCAATTCGGCGAAAATCTTCGCGGTGCCCTCTTTTGCGATATCGGGAACCGATCGCCCCAGCTTCGAAGCAATCCGCTCATACTGAGCACGCATTGTCGGACCGACCTCGAAGCGGATGAAGCTATCGGGTGACGCCTTCTCGCGGCCATGTTCACGAACTGTGATCGGCTTGTCGATTATCACCTTTGACCGAGGCGAGCTGCCGCGCGCCGCGTGTGCGGGCACGCCGTTCTCCCGCTCCCGCTTGATGTTCTTGATGGTTTCAGGGCCAACACCCTTGACCGCCAGGGCAATACGATCGACGTCCACCCCTTCGGCCAACATCTGATACGCCACACGAATGTTCAGTTGCTTGGCAAGCTCAATGTGCGACATCTTGTCGTCCCACGCTTCGAAGAACGATTCATACCCCAGTGGCTCCCATGCCTTCTTGAGGATGATTTCCTGAATCGTGTCTTCGACGAGGAAGAGGCCAGCTTGGAGCTGATCCCAGAGCCGGATGGCTTCATCGACTTCGCCGGCGGTACGTGTGGTCATGCTTGCTCCTTTTTCCGTCGCGCTTTTGCAGATTTCAATGTCATGGATGCGTAGTGGGCTTTGCGCAGGTTTTCCGCACGTACCGGATCGCCGCCTGCCTCACGAAGGAACTTGGCATCCAAGCCGCGGCGAGCCGCCGCGGTACGTGCGGTCCGGTCCGTAGTGTTTGCCCAGCTCGTATGGGAGGCGACTTTCGCCCGTAGGATGCGCTCGCTCGGCGTCAGCGTCATCACACACCTCCCCGATACTTCGGCTGGGCCAGTGCGATCAGCGAGTCGCGTTCCACACGGATCAGTCGGGGGCCGACGCGGACAGCGGTGAGTCGCCCCTGTGAGATGTAGCGCCGTATCGACTTTGGATTGACGTTTAAGTACTCGGCCGCCTGTTGGATCGTGGGTCGATATGGGAGCTTCGGTGCATCGTCACTGTTCATTAAGGTTCCTTTGCTTCCGCCGTGTTCAAATTATGACATAACACATCATTAGTTGACAACCCATTGGCAGAACTGATGATCAGTCCTCAGCGCCGTTTGACCGATCGGTTGCTGAAAGTAAGGGTCTAGCGACCGGCACCAACCAGCGCCGGCACCGCGACGTCAGCCCTACCTAGCGACACCGGAGCGTCACTTGCTACTGAGCTTCTCCGCGTATTTGGTCACGTCATCGCGAGTAACAAGCCCAAACCGGACCATAAGTTCAATCGGATTGAGCCCGAAGTGCTCAGCGAGCAACCGACACTCTTCAGCGTTCGGGTAAGTGTCCTTTTTGATGCGGTCCAAGTAGGTGTTGTAGGACTTAATCCCCAAGATCCCGCAGATCTCTTTCGCGGGTACCGTGCGTTCCATCACGTAGTTCAGCAAGACGTGCAGCTCCTTGCCATCCTCATTGGTGCGGGGCATGGCCGAAGATCCTAGACGTCAATTCTTGACGCCCGCTACCTTTGCTGGCCCCTAACCTCCGACATTGCCAAAGGCCCGTTTAAGCTTCTGTGGTCGCGTTTGCTGATGTGCTGCGGTACGACTGCGGTACATTAGCCGGGCTAGCTTAGTTGCGGAAATCAGCAAATGCGCAGGTCAAACTCCATAGGGGCGGTAGCTCAGTTGGTTAGAGCCGCGGACTCATAATCCGTTGGTCGCGGGTTCGAGCCCCGCCCGCCCCACTACGGGTGTATGACGTCGGGTGATGCTTGACGTTTCTGCTTCGGTTGATGGCTGACA
>CAZOIX010000067.1:1497-10428 GCA_964579685.1 uncultured Mycobacterium sp. | reverse complement strand
ACGCCGCCAGGACCGTGTCGAAGATGAACGGCCTGGCGGCGTCGATCAGTTGGTCGCGCACCGCAGCGGGCCCGAGCACCACACCGCCCGCGCTGCCCAGCGCCTTGGACATCGTCGTCGTGACCACCACATCCGGCGCGCCCGCCAGGCCGACCTCGTGAACGAGTCCGCGACCGCCGGCCCCCCGCACGCCGAGTGCGTGAGCCTCGTCGACGACAAGGAGAGCGCCATGCCGGCGGCACACCTCGTGCAGGGCAGGCAACGGGGCCCGCGCACCGTCGGCGGAGAACACCGCGTCGGTCACCACGACCGCGCGTTTCTCGGCACGGCCGGTCAGCGCCGCCTCGACGGCCGCGATGTCGCGGTGCGGCGTCACCACCACCCGGGCCCGCGACAGCCGGCACGCGTCGACCAGGGACGCATGGGACACGGCGTCCGACACCACCAGCGACCCGGCGCCGGAGTGCGAAACGAGCGCGCCCAGGTTCGCGGTGTAGCCCGACGAGAACACCAGGGCCGACTCGGCGCCGACGAAATCGGCAAGCGCGCGCTCAAAGCCCTCGTGAAGCTCGGTGTTTCCGGTGACCAGCCGCGACCCCGTCGACCCCGCCCCCCAGGTGCGCAGCGCGGCCACGCCGCCCTCGATCACGTCGGGGTGCTGTGACAGGCCGAGGTAGTCGTTGGACGCCAGGTCGAGTTCGGCGCCGACGGGCGGGCGGGTGCGCAACGACCGCCGCAGACCGGCGGCGCGGCGCTGTTGCTCGACGTCGTCGAGCCATGCCAGCGGCGAAAGGCCTGTGCGTGTCAAAAGGGCACTCCTAGAGACTTGAACACGTCGGCGAGCCGACAATTGAACACCGTTCAGGTTAGTGCACGTGCGACGCCGACCATCGCCGAGGTGATCTGTGCGATCTCGTCGGGTGGACAGATGTAGGGCGGCATCGCGTAGATGAGGTTGCGGAACGGCCGCAACCACACCCCGTGGTCCAGCGCGGCCGGTGTCGCGACCCGCAGATCGACGGGTCGATCCATCTCGATGACGCCGATCGCGCCGAGAACCCGGACGTCGGCCACGCCAGGCAGCTCCGCCGCGGCGGACAGTCCGTCCCGTAGGCCCGCCTCGAGACCGCGCACCGTCGAGCGCCAGTCCCCGGCAAGCAACAGCTCCACCGAAGCCACGGACACCGCGCATGCCAATGCGTTGGCCATGAAGGTCGGGCCGTGCATCAGCGCCCCCGGCTGCCCGGTGCTGATGGTGTGTGCGATCTGCGACGTGCACAGCGTCGCGGCCAGCGTGATGTAGCCGCCCGTGAGCGCCTTTCCGACGCACATGATGTCCGGTGTCACACGCGCGTGATCGGCGGCGAACATCTCCCCTGTGCGGCCGAAGCCGGTGGCGATCTCGTCGAAGATCAACAGCACGTCATGGCGGGTGCATATCTCTCGCAGCTCGGCGAGGTAACGGGGATGGTGAAAACGCATCCCCCCTGCGCCCTGCACCACCGGCTCGACGATGACGGCCGCCAGCTCGTCGGCATGGGTGACCAGTTGTCTCTCGAAGGCGGCCATGTAGGAGTCGTCGTAGGTGTTCGGTACCGCGGGTGCGAACACCTGGTGGGCGAGTACGTCGGTCCATATCGAATGCATGCCGCCGTCGGGGTCGCAGACGCTCATTGGCGTGAACGTGTCGCCGTGGTAGCCACCGCGCCACGTCATCAGGCGGAACTTCTCGCCGCGGCCGAGGCTGCGCCAGTACTGCAGCGCCATCTTGACCGCGACCTCCACCGCCACCGACCCCGAGTCGCTGAAGAAGACGGTGTCGAGCCCGTCCGGAGTGAGTTCCACCAGCAGCTGGGCCAGCCGTGCCGCGGGTTCATGGGTCAGTCCGCCGAACATGACGTGATTCATGGTGGCCAGTTGATCGGTGATCGCCGCGTCCAGCACGGGGTGCCCGTGCCCGTGGATGGCGGTCCACCAGGACGCCATCGCGTCCAGTACCCGTACGTCTTGCCCGTCGCGATTGAGAGTCAGCCAGGCTCCTCGGGCGCCCACCGCCACCAGCGGGGCCAAAGCTTCGGCGCCGATCGTGCTGTAGGGATGCCAGACGTGGGCTGCGTCGATGGCGCCGATCTCGGCGGGCGTCAGTGCTGCCACCTTGGGTAGATTATCGGTCGACCATGATGACCCTCGCCCCTCCCCGGCCGGCACCAGCCACCGAGCCGGGTCCCCCGCCACGCGAAGCCAACGCTTCCAACCGAGCACGCGCAACGGAGCACTACCGGCACGACCTCGACGGTCTGCGCGGTATCGCCATCCTCCTCGTCGCGGTGTTCCATGTGTGGTTCGGCCGCGTCTCCGGTGGCGTGGACGTCTTCCTCGCGTTGTCGGGATTCTTCTTCGGCGGACGCATTCTTCGCACGGCGATGACGCCGGGCGCCTCGTTGTGGCCGGTTCCCGAGGTCACCCGGCTGGTCCGCCGGCTGCTGCCCGCATTGGTGGTCGTGCTCGCGGCCTCGGCCGTGCTGACGATCCTCATCCAGCCCGAAACCCGTTGGGAGACCTTCGCCGATCAGAGCTTGGCGAGCCTCGGCTACTACCAGAACTGGGAGCTGGCCAACACCGTGTCGGACTACCTTCGCGCCGGCGAGGCCGTCAGTCCGCTCCAGCACATCTGGTCGATGTCGGTGCAGGGCCAGTTCTACATCGGGTTCCTGGCACTGATCTTCGGGTGCGCCCTGCTCTTCCGGCGGATCTTCGGCCGCCACATGCGGATCGCGTTCATCGTGCTGCTCAGCGCGTTGAGCATCGCGTCGTTCGTCTACGCGATCATCGCCCACAACACCGATCAGGCCACCGCCTACTACAACAGCTTCGCGCGGGCCTGGGAACTGCTGCTCGGCGCACTCATCGGCGCACTCGTGACGCACCTGCGCTGGCCGATGTGGCTTCGGACGATCGCAGCAGTGATCGGTTTGGCCGCGATCCTCGCGTGTGGCGCGGTGATCGACGGGGTGCACGAGTTCCCCGGGCCATGGGCACTGGTGCCGGTCGGCGCGACCATGCTGGTCATCCTTTCTGCGGCGAACCGGCTGGCCGATCCACACAGCGGCGGCCGCATGCCCGCCCCCAACCGGCTGCTGGCCAGCGCACCGTTCGTGGCGCTTGGTGCGATGGCCTACTCGCTGTACCTGTGGCATTGGCCGCTGTTGATCTTCTACCTGTCCTACACGGGGTATCCGCGAGTCAACTTCATCGAGGGTGCAGCCGTGCTGCTGGTGTCCGGGGTGCTGGCCTGGCTCACCACGCGCTACGTCGAGAATCCGCTGCGCTATCGCGCACCGGCCACTTCAGCTGCGGCCGTCCCGCTCCGGATCCGCCTGCGCAGGCCGACGATGGCGCTCGGCTCGGTGGTGGTGTTGCTGGCCGTGGCGCTGACGGCGACATCGTTCACGTGGAGAGAACATGTGACCATCGAGCGCGCGTCGGGCAAAGAGCTGTCCGGACTTTCATCGCGCGACTACCCCGGCGCCCGTGCACTTCTGGACAAGGCGAAGGTGCCCAAGCTGCCGATGCGCCCGACGGTGCTCGAGGCCAGGAACGACCTGCCCCGCACCACCGAGGACGGCTGCATCAGCGACTTCGACAACGTCGGCGTCATCACGTGCAACTACGGCGACGCCTCCGCGACGCGCACCATCGCACTCGCAGGGGGCTCCCATGCCGAGCACTGGATCACCGCGCTGGATCTGCTCGGCCGGATGCACCATTTCAAAGTGGTCACCTATCTGAAGATGGGCTGCCCACTGACCACCGAAGAAGTACCGCTGGTCATGGGTGACAACCGGCCATACCCGAAGTGCCACGAGTGGAACGAGCGGGTGATGGACAAGATCATCGCCGACCACCCCGACTACGTATTCACCACAGCGACGCGGCCATGGAACATCAAACCCGGTGACGTCATGCCGGCCAACTATGTCGGCATCTGGCAAACATTGTCCGACAACAACATTCCGATCCTCGGGATGCGCGACACCCCATGGCTGGTGCGCAACGGCCGGCCGTACTTCCCCGCCGACTGCCTTGCCGAAGGCGGCAACGCCGTCTCCTGCGGCGTCAAGAGATCCGACGTACTGTCACCGAGTAACCCCGCACTCGATTTCGTCGCGCGGTTCCCGTTGCTCAAGCCTTTGGACATGAGTGACGCGGTGTGCCGGAAGGACATCTGCCGCGCGGTGGAGGGAAATGTCTTGCTGTATCACGACGCCCATCACATCTCGAGTACCTACATGCGCACGATGACGCCCGAACTGGGACGGCAGATCGCGGCCGCGACTGGTTGGTGGGTCGACTGATGACATCCGACGCAGCGGCGTCGGTACCCACCGTCTGGCCCGGAGCCGCCTACCCCCTTGGCGCCACATACGACGGCGCGGGCACGAACTTTTCGCTGTTCTCCGAGGTCGCCGAGCGGGTGGAGCTGTGTCTGATCGGCAAGGACGGCACCGAGGAACGGATCAACCTCGACGAGGTCGACGGCTATGTCTGGCATTGTTATCTGCCGACGGTCACGCCGGGCCAGCGCTACGGGTTCCGGGTGCACGGGCCGTGGGAACCTACTGCCGGACATCGCTGCGATCCGAGCAAGCTGCTGCTGGATCCCTACGGGAAGTCCTTTCACGGTGACTTCGACTTCAGCCAGGCGCTGTTCTCCTACGACTTGAAGGCCGACGACCTCGCGAGCGGCGGCACACCGCCCATGGTCGACTCCCTCGGCCACACGATGACCAGCGTCGTGATCAATCCCTTTTTCCAGTGGGCCTCTGACCGGGCGCCGCGCACCCCCTACCACGAGACGGTGATCTACGAGGCGCACGTCAAGGGCATGACACAGGCACATCCCGGCATCCCCGAGGAGCTACGCGGAACCTATGCCGGCCTGGGCCATCCGGTGATCATCGACCATCTCAAGTCGCTGAACGTGACGGCGATCGAACTCATGCCGGTGCACCAGTTCATGCACGACCACCGGTTGCTGGACCTTGGACTGCGAAACTACTGGGGCTACAACACATTTGGTTTCTTCGCGCCGCATTATCAGTACGCGGCGAACAGGCACGCGGGCGGCGCCGTCGCGGAGTTCAAGACCATGGTGCGGTCGTTTCACGAGGCGGGTATCGAGGTCATCCTCGACGTGGTCTACAACCACACCGCCGAGGGCAACCACCTCGGCCCGACCATCAACTTCCGCGGCATCGACAACGCCGCCTATTACCGCCTGCTCGACGGCGACCCGAAGTTCTACAAGGACTTCACCGGCACCGGCAACAGCCTCAACGCCCGCCACCCGCACACATTGCAGCTCATCATGGATTCACTGCGGTACTGGGTGCTCGACATGCACGTCGACGGGTTCCGTTTCGACCTGGCTGCCACGCTGGCCCGGGAGTTCTACGACGTCGATCGGCTCTCGGCCTTCTTTGATCTGGTGCAGCAGGATCCGGTGGTCAGTCAGGTCAAGCTCATCGCCGAACCGTGGGATATCGGTGAGGGCGGTTATCAGGTTGGCAATTTTCCGGGTTTGTGGACCGAGTGGAACGGGAAATATCGCGACACTGTGCGTGATTACTGGCGGGGTGAGCCCGCAACCCTTGGTGAATTCGCGTCCCGGCTGACCGGGTCGTCGGATCTCTACGAGGCGACCGGCAGGCGGCCGAGCGCCAGCATCAATTTCGTGACCTGCCACGACGGCTTCCCGCTCGCCGACCTCGTTTCGTACAACGAGAAGCACAACGAAGCCAACGGCGAGGACAATCGCGACGGCGAGAGCCACAACCGGTCGTGGAACTGCGGCGTCGAGGGCCCCACCGACGACCCCGAGATCTTGGCACTGCGCGGGAAGCAGATGCGCAACATCATGGGCACGCTGATGCTCTCGCAGGGCACCCCGATGCTCGCACACGGCGACGAGATCGGCCGCACCCAGCGCGGCAACAACAATGTCTACTGCCAGGACTCCGACATCTCGTGGATGGACTGGTCGCTGTGCGACAAGAACGCCGACCAGCTCGCGTTCACCCGCAAGGTGATCGAGTTTCGCAAACGGCATCCGGTGTTTCGGCGGCGGCGTTTCTTCGAAGGGGAACCTCTGCGTACAGGCGACCAGGTTCGCGATATCGCGTGGCTCACTCCTGCGGGCACCGAGATGGAACAACAGGACTGGAATTCCGGCTTCAAGTGCATCGCGATGTTCCTCAACGGTGAGGCGATTCCCGCACCCAACGAACGCGGCGAACGCGTGGTCGACGACTCCTTCCTGCTCTGCTTCAACGCGCACGGCAAGAAGGTGGACTTCGTCGCACCCGACAGCGGCTACGCCACCGAGTGGACCGCGGCGATCGACACCGCCGACCCGACGGGCGACACCGATCTGGTAGTCACCGCAGGCGAGAAGATCACGCTGGCACCACGGTCCCTGCTGGTGCTGCGTAAGACCGCCTGACGCATGCCCTTTCACCCGCTTTCGACGTATCGGCTCCAGATGCGCGGTGACGCGTTCACCTTCGCCGACGCCGAGAATCTGCTCGACTACCTCGACGCCCTCGGGGTCTCTCATCTGTACCTGTCGCCGATCCTGACCGCGGCGAAGGGCTCGACGCATGGTTACGACGTCACCGACACCACGACGGTGTCGGCCGAACTGGGCGGCGCCGACGGCCTGGCCCGATTGTCGAAGGCGGCTCGGTCGCGGGGCATCGGCCTCATTGTCGACATCGTGCCGAACCACGTCGGTGTCGACGATCCGCAGCAGAACGCGTGGTGGCTGGATGTGCTGACCCAGGGCCGGAATTCGCCGTACGCCACGTACTTCGACATCGACTGGGACCTGGACCCGGACGGCAAGGTCGTCCTGCCGATCCTGGGGGCCGACGGCGACGCTGCGCCCGCCGGCTATCCCGCGGACGATGCACACTACCGCGCGATCGGTTGGCGCAACGGGATCTGCGGCTACCGCAGATTCTTCTCCATCACCTCGCTGGCGGGGCTGCGCCAGGAGGATCGCGCGGTTTTCGACGCAACTCATCTAGAGGTCGGGCGATGGTTGCGCGAGGGGCTGGTGGACGGGCTGCGCATCGATCACCCCGACGGGTTATCCGATCCCGCAGGCTATCTCGCCTGGCTACGTGAGCTGGCGGGACCGCGGGCATGGATCGTCATCGAGAAGATCCTCGCCGTCGACGAGGCGCTGGAACCCAGCCTCCCGGTCGCGGGTACCACGGGCTATGACGCGCTGCGCGAGATCGGCGGCGTGTTCATCGATCCGGCGGGCGAAGACGCTCTCACCGACCTGTTCGACTCGGCTTCCCCGGCCTACCGCGCGGTACCCGAGATCGCCCGCACGCTGAAGGCAGAGGCCGTCACCGACACCCTCAAGAGCGAACTCGCTCGGCTGTGCCGAACGATCGCAGCAGCCACCGGCACACGCCACCCCGACCTGGCGACGGCGGTGGCGACGCTGATCAGCCATATCGAGGTCTATCGTTCGGATTACCAAGCGCTCTCCGTCGTGTTACCCGTCGCATTCGCCGATGCCGGCGCCGAACGGCCGGACCTCGCCGGGGCCTTCGCGATCATTGCCTCGGCGTTGTCCGTCAGCACCGAAGCCAACGTGCGGCTACAGCAGTTGTGCGGTGCGGCCACCGCCAAATCGATGGAGGACTGCCTGTTCTATCGCGACGCACGACTGGTGTCGCTCAACGAAGTCGGCGGGGAGCCCCAGAGGTTCGGTGTGAGTGTCGCCGAGTTTCATCAACGCGCCACGGTGCGAGCCGCGATGTGGCCGCACACCATGGTCACCCTGTCCACGCACGACACCAAGCGCGGCGAAGACGTCCGCGCCCGGATCGGGGTCTTGTCGCAGGTGCCGTCGCTGTGGGCCGAGCTCGTCACGAAGTGGACGATGACCGCCGTGCCGCCCGACCCGACCACAGGACTGTTCCTGTTGCAGAACGCGTTCGGGGTGTGGCCCGTGGACGGCGTGATCAGCGAATCGCTGAGGGAGCGGTTGCATGCCTACGCCGAGAAGGCGATCCGAGAGTCCGCGCTCCACACCACCTGGAACGATCCGGACGAGGAGTTCGAGTCGGCGGTACACCGGTGGATCGACACCGTGCTCGACGGCCCGGTCGCCGCCGAGATGACGGCCTTTGTGGCCCGCCTTGACCTGCACGGGCGTAGCGACGCACTCGGCCAGAAGCTGATCTCACTCACTGCGCCAGGCGTGCCGGACATCTACCAGGGCACCGAAGTGTGGGATGACAGTCTGGTCGATCCCGACAATCGGCGCCCGGTGGACTACGCGGCTCGCGCCGATGCGCTCAAAACCCTGCGCCACCCGAAGATTCGGGTCGTTGCCGCAGCATTGCGGCTGAGGCGGGACCGTGCGCTCAGCTTCAGCGAAGGCGGGTACACGCCGATGCGGGCCGACGGCCCGGCCGCCGATCATCTCCTGGCCTTCCTGCGCGGCGACGACGTCCTGACCGCCGTCAGCCGGCACACGGTGCTGCTGTCCGAACGCGGCTGGGCCGACACCGCAGTGGTGTTGCCGCCGGGACAATGGGCCGATCGCATCTCCGGCGCGCGGTTGTCCGGCCGGATCCTTGCGGCGGAGATATTCGCCGAGCTGCCGGTGGCGCTGCTGGAGCGCATCGATGACTGAATTCGCGGTATGGGCGCCCACACCCGATCGGGTGCGGGTCGACGTGGACGGCACGCTGCACGAGATGTCCGGATCCGACGACGGCTGGTGGCGCGCCGATGTGGATGCGCACACCGGGGCGCGCTACGGCTTCGTTCTCGATGACGACCCCACGGTGCTGCCGGATCCGCGGTCGGCGCGCCAACCCGACGGTGTGCACGAGCGCTCGGCCC
>CAZOIX010000067.1:0-1487 GCA_964579685.1 uncultured Mycobacterium sp. | reverse complement strand
CTTGGACGGACAGCCACTGGGCGGGCGCCTCGATCGAGGGCCGGGTGATCTATGAACTGCACGTCGGCACGTTCACCGAAGGCGCCACCCTCGATTCGGCGATCGAGAAGTTGGACTATCTGGTCGATCTCGGCGTCGACTTCGTCGAACTGATGCCGGTCAACGCCTTTGGCGGAACGCACGGCTGGGGCTACGACGGGGTGCTGTGGTACGCGGTGCACGAACCCTACGGTGGGCCCGATGCGCTGGTCCGGTTCATCGACGCGTGTCACCGGCGGGGCCTCGGCGTGTTGATCGACGCGGTGTTCAATCACCTCGGCCCGTCGGGCAACTATCTGCCGCGATTCGGTCCATACCTGTCCTCAGGCAGCAATCCGTGGGGCGAGTCGATCAACATCTCCGGACCGGATGCCGACGAAGTGCGTCGCTACATCATCGAATGCGCGCTGCGGTGGATGCGCGACTTCCACGCCGACGGCCTGCGACTGGATGCAGTGCACGCCCTCGTCGACACCACGGCCATCCACATTCTCGAGGAGCTTGCGGCCGAAACCGACGCCCTCTCCGAGGAGTTGGGCCGCCCACTGTCGCTGATCGCCGAAAGTGACCTCAACGATCCGCGGCTGATCACCCCGCGCGATCGCGGCGGGCTGGGAATGACCGCACAGTGGGACGACGATATCCATCACGCCATCCACGCCGCGGTATCGGGCGAACGCCAGGGCTACTATTCGGATTTCGGCACAGTATCGGCGCTGGCGCAGACGTTGAAGCACGGCTACTTCCATGCGGGCACCTATTCGTCGTTCCGGCATCGACGCCATGGCCGGCCGCTGGACACCGCGACGATCCCCGCGACCCGGCTGCTCGCGTACACGTTGACGCACGACCAAGTCGGCAACCGGGCCTGTGGCGACCGCCCGTCGCAGAACCTCACCTTCGGCCAGTTGGCCGTCAAGGCTGCTCTGGCGCTCGGGTCTCCTTACACCGGAATGCTTTTCATGGGCGAAGAATGGGGATCATCGTCCCCGTTCCAGTTTTTCACCTCACATCCCGAACCCGATCTGGCACGGGCCACCGCCGAGGGCCGCAAACGCGAGTTCGCCGAACACGGCTGGGATGCCGATGAGATCCCCGACCCCCAAGACCCCGCCACTTACGAACGCTCGAAGGTGAATTGGCAGGAGATCGACACGGGCGAACACGGTCGGCTGCGCCGGGTGTACCGGGAGCTGATCTCGTTGCGCCACAACGAGCCCGACCTGGCCGATCCCTGGTTGGACCATATGCGTGTCGACTTCGACGAAGAACGGCGCTGGATCGTGATGCAACGCGGTGCACTGGCCGTCGCAGCCAACCTCGGCGCCGACGCCGTCGACATCCCCGTCAGCGGTGAGGTGGTGCTGGCATGGGAGGAACCGACAGTCGGGCCGAATTCGACGACGTTGCCCGGTCGATCGTTTGCGATACTTCGACGCTCTCAGAGC
>CAZOIX010000066.1:0-10501 GCA_964579685.1 uncultured Mycobacterium sp. | reverse complement strand
CGAGTTCTGCGTCGACCAGTTGACGGCCCAGGCGGCCCAGGACGACCCCGTGCAGCGGTGGCGCGAATGGGAGCTGGAGCTGGCAGGCGGTGATCGTGAGCTCCTCGAGCGGTTGGCCAACCGCCTACTCGACGCCGGTGCGGTGCCCGCCGGGCACGGTTCCAAGCTGGCGCGCGTGCTCGAGGCGACGGCCGAATCGGAGTCCCCGCAGCCGCCGGATGATCCGATTCACCGCGCGGTGGCCGAACAGGTCGACCAGCTTCTCGTGTGGGACCGCGCGGTTCGTGCCGACGTCTACGACTCGGTGCACCAGATGCGGGTGACGACACGCAAGATTCGAAGCCTGCTGCAGTCCTCTGAGGATGCGTTCGGCATCACCGACGATGCCTGGATCCTCGACGAGTTGCGGCAGCTGGCCGCCGTGCTGGGGGTGGCGCGCGACGCCGAGGTGCTGGCCGAGAAGTACGAAAAGGCACTCGACGACCTGCCTGCCGAGCTCGTCCGCGGGCCTGTCCGTGAACGTCTCGTCGACGGGGCGAGGAAGCGCTATGCATCGGGGCACCGGCGCTCGCTGATCGCGATGCGCTCGGATCGCTACTTCCGGATGCTCGACGCGCTGGAGTCGCTGGTGGCCAACACACCTCCGCCCGCTCCGTCAGGCGACGAGGAACCTGAAGCCGACACGATCGAGTCGGCGTACAAGCGGGTCCGCAAGGCGGCGAAAGCCGCCAAGGCTGCGGGTTCCGACACCGAGCAGGACGAGGCGCTACACCGAATCCGCAAGCGCGCCAAACGACTTCGGTACACCGCATCGGCGACGGGGGCGGACAAGGTCGAGGATCGCGCGAAGACCATTCAGTCGTTGCTCGGCGACCACCAGGACAGCGTGGTCAGCCGTGCCCATCTCCTCAAGGAGGCCGCGGCCGCGCACGCCGCCGGTGAGGACACCTTCACCTACGGGGTGCTCTACCAGCTCGAGGTCACGGTCGGGCGCCAGGCCGAAGACAACCTCGGCGCCGCGCTGAAGAAGCTGGACAAGTCGGTACGCAGCGACACGTGACTCACACGGCGACCTGCGCGTCGCGCAGGTTGTGGCGCAACTGCTGCAACGCGGCATGCAGGTCGGCCCGCACCGCGCCTTCGGGCATACCCAACTCGGCGGCCAGCTGTCGGGTCGTGCGTTTGAAGTAGTACGCCTGGTAGACCAGGACACGGTGTGGGCCCGACAGCATCGCCATGGCCCGCCTGATTGCCGCGCGTTCCGTCATGGCGACGGCACCGCGAACGGGTCGAGCACGGACGGATGGTCGATGAGATAACCCAGAATGTTGTCGTGCGCCGTCGCGAGATGCTCGCTGGTCAGGCGCGCGGTGGCGGCGGCATCGCGGCGTTCGACGGCGGCCAGTATCGCCTCGTGTTCGGATCCGATCTGCCTGGCCTGGCCGGCGACCCCGAGGTGCAGGTACACATAGCGATCGGTCAGACGGCGCAACTGCTCGATCAGTTCGATCGTGCGCGGGCGGTTGGCCCGTCGGTACACCGCGGCGTGGAACTCGGTGTTGGCCGCCAACCAGGTGCGTCCGTCGACGGGCTCGGCCATGGTCGCCAACTGCTTGCGCATGTAGAGGATGTCGGCGCGGCCGACGTTGGGGACCGCGATTGCGGTGGTCCTCGGCTCGATCGCCAGGCGCAGATCGTAGAGTTCCTGCAATTCTTCGACCGACATGCCGGTGACGATCGCGGTGGCGTTGGACAGCGGCTGGACCAGTCCTTCGCCTGCCAGGATCGCCAGTGCGTCGCGCACCGGGATCCGGCTGACGCCGAAGCGGTCGGCGAGACCAACCTGGGCGAGCTTGGCGCCGGGAGCGACGTCGCCGTGCAGAATCTCGGTTCTCAGCTGCGCGGCGATCCGTGCGGCCGAACTTTCGTGGGCCATCGGCATCCGTCCTGTCTACGATCTTGAAATCTTGTATACAGGCGCCCGCTGTGAGGATGCTGTCGAAATGGGATGAGTTGGCCTATAAGCCGGATTCTGTTCCGCGCCACCGCGAATATCACGGCGGCGAGGCGGCGACCATCCATCTGGACACACCGTTGCCGGGTGCCTCAAGCGGCCTACCCACAGGCTCGGGCGAGCAGCCCTCAAACGCCTGCACGGCCGCACCAGGTGCGACCTACTTGGCCTTGCTTCGGGTGGGGTTTGCCTAGCCACTCCGGTCACCCGGAGTGCTGGTGCGCTCTTACCGCACCGTTTCACCCTTACCACCCTTACGGGTGGCGGTCTGTTTTCTGTGGCACTTTCCCGCGAGTCACCTCGGATTGCCGTTAGCAATCACCCTGCTCTTCGAAGTCCGGACTTTCCTCGAACCTTTCGGCCCGCGGCCGCCCAGCCAACTCATCCGCTCAATAAACTTAGCGCATGTCGCGGCTGCCGCCTGCCCGTTATCTGCAGCGGGCCAAGGATCTGGTGGACGCCCGCTACGCGGAGGCGATCACCATCGACGATCTGGCCGCCGCGGCGGGCCTGTCGCGGGCACATTTCAGTCGCATGCTCACGCGGACGTTCGGCGAATCGCCACGGACCTATCTACAGACCCGCCGGTTGGAGCGGGCCGCGGCGTTGCTCCGTCACACCGACCGCTCGGTGGCCGAGATCTGCGTGATGGTCGGCCTTCAGAGCCTTGGATCGTTCACCACGAGTTTCTCCACACGCGCGACGAGATGAAGTCTCGCGGTGTGGAATTCACCGAAGAACCACATCAGATGCCCTACGGCATTGACTGCGGATTCCGCGACCCGTCGGGAAACAGTGTGCGACTGACCCAACTGGCGGATATTGGAGCTGATACTGGATAGATGCGATCCAGCACCGCGGCACTCGGCTCGGCGGCGTTCTTCGTGGTGGCCCCGGGGACGTTCGCCGGGCTGGGCCCATGGCTGATCACCCGATGGGAGATCCCCGAGTCCAGCCCGCCGCTACGTCTGGTGCTCGGCGCGGTATTCGTCGTCGCCGGCCTCATCCCGCCGGTGCACGCCTTCATCCAGTTCGCAAAGGCCGGCGGGACGCCGATGCCGGCCGCACCCCCCGAACGTCTCGTCGTCACCGGCTTCAACCGCTTCGTCCGCAACCCGATGTACGTCGGGCTGCTGACGGCGATTCTCGGTCAGGCGTTGATCTTCGACAGCCTGTGGCTGGTGCTGTACGCGGTTATCGGGTGGATCGCCACGGCGTCATTCGTGCACTGGTATGAGGAACCCACGCTGATCCGCACGTTCGGCGAACAGTACGAGGAGTACCGCCGCAACGTGCCCGCGTGGACTCCGCGTCTGACGCCCTGGCGGCCCGAGAGCGATTCTCAGAAGGGTGGTGGGTTGGCGGCGTAGCGGGCCTGGTTGATGGCGCGTTCGCGTTGGATGCGATCGGCGCGGTCTTGGGCGCGGGTGCGTTTTCGTTTGGGCATCGCCATACCGCGGTCGGGATGAGGCGCGGTGTCGTCGACGGCGGCGATTTCCCCGGTGGCCACGGCGAGTTGGCCGAACAGCATCGCGCCGAGGGGTGCGGTGGTGTGTGTCCGGCCGCTGGGGGTGGTGAAGACCATCGTGGCGTCGGGGTGTTGGGTCACCTGCCATCCCCCCGGCCCGCCGTGAAACGTCTTGAGCAGGTGATGAAACCGGCAAAAGCAGCTGGTATTCGATGGATGCGTGGGCCCGGCCGGATACGCCACGGTGTGGTCGATATCGGCCTGCCAGGCAGGTTTGTCACAGCCCATCCAACGACACGTCAGATCACGGGTGCGCACGAACTGCGCCAACGCCGCCGAGGGCCGGTACTGCGGTTCACTCGTCGCGTCGTTGGGAAGGCGCACGGGCTTCAGGTGTGCGGTCCTGGCGACCTCTCCCACCACGGTCGGCGGCAGCGGACCATACCCCGCTACGAATCCCGCCGTGCTACCGCGGCCCTCGACGGTCGCGGCCTCGGCGAGCACATGAATGACCACCGCCGACGAGGACGTCGCGCCCGTCGCGGCGGGGCACTGCGGGGATTCGCACAGGCACGCCATCGTGGCCTGGCCGCACACCAGGGCCATCAACGCATCGGCGCGGCGTTGCCGCTTGGTGCGCGGATCACCGGCACACACCGTGGCCGCCAGCGCATCGAGCTTGGCGTCCAATGCCGCACCGTCGGTGGCGCGCACCTTGCCCCAGATCTCGGCCATCCCGCGATGATCGGCGCTGACCTCGAGGTGGCGGTCCTCGTCACGCTGTTTGGCCACCCGCAGCGCATCGGGATCCAGATCGAGCACCATCCAGTCCACCAGCTGGGCCACCCGCTGATCGGAGAACGCAGTCCAGTCCGACGCCTTGTAGGCCAGCATCTCGTCGATCGCGGCGAGTGCGTCGCGGTCGGTGAGCAGCGCGGTACGAAACGCCACGATCCTGATGATGCGGAAATCGACGGCACCGGCCAGGAACACCGCGCCCAGCGCGGGCAGCCGCTCGATGAGGACCTGGCCGTGATCCATCCACGACGATGCCCGCCCACGGCTGACCCCCAGTTCGGCGGCCACCTCGGCGGCGATGACATCCCAGTCATCGACACACCAATCGTCATGGGTGGCCTCCAAGGCGGCCCGACGCTGCACAAAGAACCGGCCCGCGGCGATCACCTTGCGCGCCGCGGCGGCCCGCTCGTCGCGCTGCCCATCACGCATCACGTTCAGCTGACCGGCCATCGATTCGAACATGCATTCGACAATACCCACCCAGGCGGCGCGAAACCCCAGCTCAACGCCAACCTGTGGATAAAAACCCCATTGGGGATAACTCGCGTTGATCTCACGTCCTGGCACCGCTCACCGTCTACCGGGTATGACCACTCGACACTGCGTCATCGACAGCCCATTGGGTGAGCTCACCGTCGTCGCCCACTGCGCCGCACTCACCGGCGTCTACTTCCCGCACCATTGGCATCGGCCCGATCCAGCCACATTCGGAGATCCGGTGGCCGCGGAGTCCGACGACCTCCTGGCCGAAGCGAGGCGCCAACTGACCGACTATCTCGCCGGCGATCGGACCGACGTCGACCTGCCCATCGACCCGGTCGGCGACGAACGCCGGCAGCGGGTGTGGAAGATGCTGACGGCCATCCCGTACGGCGGCACCGTCACCTACGGTGAGCTGGCCACCGCACTGGCAGATGGAACGACGGCACAGGAAGTCGGCCAGGCCGTCGGACGCAACCCGTTGTGCATCGTCATACCGTGCCACCGTGTGGTCGGAAGCAACGGTCAGCTGACCGGCTACGCGGGCGGTCGGAAGCGAAAGCAGTTTCTGCTGGAACTCGAAGAGCCCGCCGAGGTGAAGGCAGCGAGGTTGTTCTGATGTCCACCTGGCGAGAACGCGTGGCGGCGGGCGACTGGGACGCAATCACCGCTGAGCTCAACGACTTCGGAGGCGCGACGCTACCCCGGTTGCTCACCGCCGACGAGGCGGCCGCGATTCAGCGGCTGTATCCCGACGACCGCAGGTTCCGCTCGACGATCGACATGCGCAGATACCGCTTCGGCGAGGGCGAATACCGATACTTTCAGCGGCCCTATCCCGAGCCGATCGAGGCGCTCAAACAAGCGCTGTACCCTCGGCTGCTGCCCATCGCCCGCGATTGGTGGACCAAGCTCGGCCGCGAGTCGCCGTGGCCGGACACGCTCGACGCCTGGCTCGATGTGTGTCATGCCGCGGGACAGCAGAAGTCGACGGCCATCCTGCTCAAGTACGGCACGGGCGATTGGAACGCGCTGCATCGGGATCTTTACGGCGAGTTGGTGTTTCCCCTTCAGGTGGTCATCAACCTGAGCGAGCCGAACGTCGACCACACCGGCGGTGAGTTCCTGCTCGTCGAACAACGGCCCCGCGCTCAGTCGCGCGGAACATCCACCCTGTTACCACGCGGACACGGCTACGTCTTCACCACCGGGGAGCGGCCGGTCCGATCGGTGCGCGGCTGGTCGGCGTCGCCGGTGCGCCACGGCGTCTCCGTCGTCCGCTCCGGTGAGCGGTTCACGCTCGGACTGGTTTTTCACGACGCGGCGTGAGACATGAAGCGCTACAGACTGATCGGTCCGAACGGCGCGCCGTACACGTCGCGCCAGCCGGGCACCCGCGGCGGCCATCGCCCGACACGGATCTACGGCAGGCTGGACTGTCGGTCGGCGCGGCGCGCGATCGACAACGGCGGTTACGTCTCCCACCGCGTCTTCTTCGCCGACGAAGCGACCGCCGTCGCGGCGGGTTACCGACCCTGCGCGCGGTGCCTGCCGGACCGCTACCGCGAATGGAAATCAGCTCCTAGGCGGAGCGCCTCCGCAGCACGATCACATCGTCATTCCAGATGAAGGGCTCCCTGTCGGGCCAGGCCACCTCCCGCTCAACCACTTTCGTCTGCGCCGGCTCCCATTCCGCGTCGGGCAGACTCAGCGTCGCGACGACTTCTTCGGGACTCAAAAACATGTGACGGAGGTGGTCCAGCTTCGTCTCGCCCGGCGGAGGCCCGCTGTGGTCCACGATGAGCAGCGTGCCGCCCGGTTTCAGCGCCTCGGCTGCCCGCAGGAATATCCGGGTGCGGTCCAGCTCCAGCGTGGAGTGAAAGAAATGGGCACTCACCAGGTCGAATTCACCGTCCGGAAAGGTCTCCGACAGGTCGTGCTGCTGGAAGTCGATCAGGTCCAGCACCCCGCGCGCCTCGGCTGCCGAACGCGCCCGCTGTAACGCGGTGTCCGAGATGTCCACCGCGACGACATTCCAGCCGCGCTCCGCCAGCCACACCGAGTCGGCTCCCTCGCCACAGCCCAGGTCGAGCGCCCGACCGGCCGGCAGCCCGGGGACCACCTCGGCCAGGCGGAGGTTGACTCGGCCACTCCACACCCGGTCGCTCTCGCCGTAGTGCTGTTCCCAATGCTGTTTGGCCTCAGACGTTGACATGGTGGCTCTCCGCAGGAATTTCCGAACCGTCATCGTCGGTCAGCAGGCTCTGCACGACCGCGGTCGCGGCGAGCGCGCCGCTAGCGATCGCCGCCGCGATCTGCGGCATCGCCGCGCTCAGGTCACCCGCGGCGAACACGCCGGGCGCCGCCGTACGGAAGAAACCATCCACCGCGACCGGATTCTCGGTGCTCGGAGTCGGCTCGGCGGGTGCAGCTCCCAGCTGATCAGCCAACGTCGATCGCTGATGAAGCGTGGTGGCGACCAGGAGACCCGTGCGGGCCAGCCGAGTGCCATCGGCGAACACGACTGCGGTCAAAGTGCCGTTGTCAGAGGCGAGTTCGGCAACGCGGCGCTCATCGACGGGGATACCCGCCGCGGCCAGCTGCGCGCGGGCGTCGTCTGCGAACTCGGCGGGCCCGTCGGTCAGTACGACGACGTCGTCACTCCATCCCCGCAGCAACAGCCCCATATGCACGGCACGCTCGCCACGCATGAGCACGGCCAGGGGTTGATCGCGCACCTCCCAGCCGTGACAGAACGGGCAATGGAACACGGATCTGCCCCACAGCTGGTCAACGCCGGGAAGCGGTACCGGACGGTATTCCATGCCTGTGGCCAGCAATACTCGCCGCGTACGTTCACGCCTGCCGTAGGCCAGCTGCAGCACCAATCCGCCATCCGCCCGTTCACCCGCGACGACCTCGCCGACGCGCACCTCCACGGTCGGGTACGTCGTCAGCTCTCGGCGACCGGTTTCGTAAAGCTCGGCCGGGTCGCGACCGTCGTGCCCGAGCAGCCCGCCGACGCCGTGGGCGGCCAGATTGCTCTGCTCGCCGACGTCAACCAGCAGGGTTCGCCGCCGGGCCCGCCCGAGCACCAAGCCCGCGCTCAGCCCGGCCGCACCGCCGCCCACGATGATGCACTCCCACACGTTGTCCATGTCTCTACCTTGCATCCGACTCGACAAGAGTGCCAAGATCTCTTGCCATGCAGGCAAATGACGAGGACAACGTCGACCAGCGGGTGCGTCGGCGCCTGCGTGACCTGCGAATGCAACGTGGTCTCACGCTCGAGGAGGTCGCGGGTCGGTCGAATATCGACGTGTCGACATTGAGTCGTCTCGAGTCCGGCAAGCGACGGCTGGCACTCGACCATCTCCCGCGCCTGGCCTCCGCGCTCTCGGTCAGTACCGACGAGCTGCTCCGTGCACCGGAGACGGAGGATCCGCGGGTACGTGCGAACTCCCACACCAGCCACGGCATCACCTACTGGCCGTTGACCCGACAGGCGGCGGGCGGGCTGCACGCGTACAAGATCCGGATCAGCGCCAAGCGCCGGACACCGCCCGACGAACTGCCGGTCCATGAAGGCCAGGAGTGGATGTACGTGCTGTCCGGTCAGCTGAGACTGCTGCTCGGCGACCGCGACTTCATCGTCAAACCCGGTGAAGCCGTGGAATTCTCGACGTGGACACCACACTGGTTCGGCGTGGTGGACGGCCCGGCGGAGGCGATCACGATCTTCGGGGTGCACGGCGAACGGCTGCATCTGCACGGCTGATGTCAGCGCGTGCCCTACTCCAGGTAGGCAGTCTGATTGACCAGACGCACCGAGGCAGCGCCGTCGGGATAGAACTCCGCGACGGACAGTGACGCCAGGTCCAGATGGATGCGGTAGAGAATGCTCGCGCCGGCATCGAGGGCGATGCGCAGCAGCGTCTTGATCGGCGTCACATGCGATACCACCAGCACCGTCTCGCCGGGGTGCTCGGCGATGATCCGTGCCCGTGCCCTGCCGACACGCTCGGCGGCGGCGTCGAAGCTCTCCCCGTCAGGCGGCGCCACGCTGGTATCGCGCAGCCAGCGGCGGTGCAACTCCGGGTCGCGGTCGGCGGCCTCGCCGAAGGTCAGCCCCTCCCAGCCGCCGAAGTCGGTCTCGATCAGATCGGCGTCGACGGTCACCTCGAGACCCAACGCCTTCGCCGCCGCTTCGGCGGTGTCGTGGGCACGCTGCAGCGGCGAGGTGATGACGGCCGCGACGCCACCCTTCTCCGCCACGAACGCCGCCGCCGCGGCGGCCTGGCGCCGGCCCAGGTCCGTCAGTGCCGGGTTGCCGCGGCCGGAATACCTGCGCTCCACCGACAGTTCGGTCTGGCCGTGCCGCAGCAACAGGAATCGGGTGGGTGCCCCCCGCGCACCGGTCCAGCCGGCGGGATTCGAGCGTTGTTCGGTCTTCGCCTCCGGTGCGGGCCTTTCCAATTCGGCTGCGGCATCCATCGCTTCGTTGGCCAACCGGTCGGCGTGGCTGTTCTTCTCCCGAGGAACCCACGTATAGGTGACACGGTCGAATCGCGTCGCCAGCGAGGTGGCCTGCTGATGCAGCGGCGCCATGTCGGGATGCTTGACCTTCCAGCGCCCCGACATCTGCTCCACCACCAGTTTGGAGTCCATATTCACGTCGACCTCGGAGGCGCCCAGGTTGACGGCCTCCTCCAAGCCGGCGATCAGGCCGCTGTACTCGGCGACATTGTTGGTGGCATGGCCGATCGCCTGCTTGCGTTCGGCGAGAACGGTGTGGCGGTCCGCCGTCCACACGACCGCGCCGTAGCCTGCAGGGCCCGGGTTTCCGCGCGATCCCCCATCAGCCTCGAGGATGACTTTCATGCTCCGGTTCCCTTTACCCGCAACAGGATTGCGCCGCACTCTGGGCAACGCAGTACATCGTCCTCGGCGGCGCCGGAGATCCTGGCCAGTTCACCCCTATCGATCTCGATCCGGCAGGCGCCGCACCGGCCGCCCTGCAGAAGCCCCGCGCCGGCGCCACCGCGAGTCCGCTGACGCTCGTACAGCGCCACCAGTTCAGCGTCCAGCCCGGCAACCAGTTCGTCGCGACGCGACAACGACGCCGTGCGGAGGCGGTCGAGTTCGGCGCGCGCCTCATCGCATGCCTGCTGCGCCTGACCAAGCTCGCGCTGCAACTCGTCGATCTTCGTCAGCTCGTTCGCCTGCTGGTTCTGCAGCTCCTCGCGGCGCTCCATCACCTCCAGCAGGGAGTCCTCCAGCGAGGCCTGTCTGCGCTCGAGTGTCTCCAGCTCGTGCTGTAACTCGGTGAGCTGCTTGGCATCTGTGGCACCCGAGTCCAGCAGCGAGCGGTCGCGATCCTCGCGCTGGCGGACTGCATCGATCTCGGCTTCGAACTTCGTCACCTGCTCGTCGAGGTCCTCCAGCGCGATCTGCAGAGCGGCGAGCCGGTCGTTGGCCTCGGCATGGGTGGCCTGAACGGCTTCGAGTCGCTTCGACTCGACGAGGTTGGCAGCCCGATGTTCGACGCGTCCCCGCTCGGCGTCGAGTTCCGCGAGTTCGAGCAACGAACGTTGTTGGACTACTTCAGCTTTCATACCCTCGTTCTCTCGACGTTCCAGGGGTCGGTACGAACCGCTGACACTCGTACGGATAGCGCCTCGCCGAAGTGGCCACGCAGGATGTCGGCCGCCTGAGTGCACCATGGGTGTTCGCTGGCC
>CAZOIX010000065.1:0-10592 GCA_964579685.1 uncultured Mycobacterium sp. | reverse complement strand
CCGGAATGTGGATTCTGCTGCTGGCCAAGTGTGGCGGCGACACCAACGTCTGCGCACAGCCGTGGGTTCCGCGCTCGCGCAGCCATGTGATCACCTTCCCACGCGATTTGACCGACTCCGCCGAAATCGATTCGGCCATAGTCGAACTCGCCAAGCTGACACTCACGGAGATCGTCGGCCAGGGCCGCGTCGTCACGCGGGTCGCGGTGACGGTGCGCACCAACACATTCTTCACCCGCACCAAGATCCGCAAGCTGCCGTCGGCAGGTAACGACGAACAGGCGATCGTCACCACCGCGCTGGACCTGCTGCACCAATTCGAACTCGACCGGCCCATCCGCCTGCTGGGGGTCCGGCTGGAACTGGCTGCGCCCGCAGGCGGGTACTAGCGGGACCGCGCCGACGGCCGCAGTGCTCGCGTGAACAACACGTTCACCCGGCGCATCGCCATGCTGTAAGGCCACCACATGGTCCGCTTGAACAAGTAGAGCGCCCGGATATCCGGCGACGTGTAGATGAGAAACCGGTTTCGGCGCACGCCTGCAAGGATGCGGTCCGCGACGTGTTCGGGGGACACTGCATGGCCGCCGAACCGGTCGGTCCACTTCTGTACCCGCGGATCCTCCCGATCCACGCCCGCGATATGAATCGTCTGCACCAGCGGCGTTTTCACCGCGCCCGGCACCACCACCGACACCCCGATCCGGTGGCGCGCCAGGTCGAACCGCAACACCTCCGACAGCCCCCGCAGCCCGTACTTGCTGGCCCTGCAGGCCGCGTGCCACGGCAGCGCCACCAACCCGGCGGCCGAGGACACGTTGACCAGATGCCCGCCCCTGCGCGCGGCGACCAGCGGCGGTACGAACGACTCGATGATGTGGATCGGGCCCATCAGATTGATGTCGATCATCGACTTCCAATGCTCGTGGGTGAGCGTGGAGACGGTGCCCCATGCCGATACGCCGGCGATGTTCATCACCAGATCCATCGCCGGGTGGTCGGCATGCACGTCGGCGGCGAACCTGTCGACCGCGTCGTAGTCGGAGATGTCGAACGCGCGGTACGCATGGACGACGCCGCCCAGCGCGCGGGCGTCGGCGGCGGTCTTCTCAAGGCCTTCGGCGTCGCGGTCGGTGAGAAAGAGTTCGGCGCCTTCGGCGGCCAGCTTCAGCGCGGTCGCGCGGCCGATGCCGCTGGCGGCGCCGGTGAGAAGACAACGCTTGCCCGCGAACTCGCTTGCCTGCGCCATAGCGCGACAATACCGTCGCGGCTGGCGACTATTTCTCACCCCATATGGAGTTCAGCCACAGTCGCTCGACGATCTCCACGGAGCGCTTCGGATCCTCGCCGCGGCCGACGAACGTGCTGTCGTGCATCAGCGTCATCGTGGTCACCGCCGCCAATGTCCGCACCAGCGCGGGCAGATCCTGCGAGATCGGATGCGTGTCGGGGTCGTTCTCGAGCAGGGTGATCAGCTTGTCGATGACGCCGTCATAGAAGTCGTCCATGATCTCGCGGATCTCAGCGTCGGTATTGCGGGCCGCCGCACACGCGGTCATCACCGGATCTTCGTTGGCGTAGACCGTGGCCGCACTGCCGACCATGCGTTTGGCGAAGGCGGCAGGCGACTCGCCGGGTTCACGCGGCGCAAAGTGATGAGTCAACTCGTCGAGGAGGTCGCTCGCGTTCTTGATGATCGTGGCGAGGACCGCGTATTTGGATTCGAAGTAGAAGTAGAAGCCCGAACGGGCCACGCCGGCTTTTTCACTGATGGTGCTGACGGACAGGTCGGCGAACGACCGCTGCTGAAGCAGCTCCCGCACCGCGGTGACGATCGCATCGCGTTGCCGGTCGCCCCGGCTGCGACGGAGCTCCGTAGGTGCGGACTCAGCGGTCATGGGACTAGACCTTCGCACCGCGACACGATTGATCCAAACTTGACATGCGTCAAGTCTGCCATCCAGGATGAGGATAGGAGTGACAACGGCCACAGTCATTTTCGACCAGGGGAGTACAGATGCCGACGATCAGCACCAAGGACTACCTGCTCGACCAGGCCAGACGGCGCGTGACGACGTCGCCCTTCCTCACTCTGCCGGGGATGGGTCAACTGGAGAAGCGGCTACTCGCCCACGATTGGCCTCAGCATCCGTGGGCCGAACCGCCGGCAGAAAGCGATCTCAAACCGGTGATGGGCGACAACGGGTTACCGGTGCTCGGGCACATGGTCGAGATGTTCCGGGGCGGCCCCGACTACTGGTTGCACCTGTACCGCACCCGCGGGCCGATGTCGCTGCTCGACTCACCCATCCTGCCGTCCATCGTGGCGCTGGGGCCCGATGCCATGCAGGCGCTCTACACCAACCGCAACAAGGACTTCTCCCAGCAAGGCTGGGTTCCGGCCATCGGACCCTTCTTCAAGCGCGGCCTGATGCTCCTGGATTTCGACGAACACATGTACCACCGGCGAATCATGCAGGAGGCGTTCGTCCGCACCCGGTTGGCCGGCTACACCGAACACGTCGACGCGGTGGTCTCGAAGGTCATCGCCGAGGACTGGGTCACCAACGACGCGCGCTTCCTGCTCTATCCCGCGATGAAGGAGCTCACCCTCGACATCGCCTCGATGGTGTTCATGGGACACGAGCCGGGCACCGACAAGGAACTGGTGACGAAGGTCAACAGGGCGTTCACCGTGACCACCAGGGCGGGCAACGCCATCATCCGGACCAGCGTGCCGCCGTTCACGTGGTGGCGCGGGCTCAAGGCCCGCGAGTACCTCGAGCGGTACTTCGAACAACGCGTGGCAGAGCGGCGCGGCAAGGACGGCTCCGATCTGCTGACCGTGCTGTGCCAATCCGAGGACGAGGACGGCAACAAGTTCTCCGACGAGGACATCGTCAACCACATGATCTTCTTGATGATGGCCGCCCACGACACGTCGACCTCGACCGCGACCACGATGTGCTATTACCTTGCGGCCCCCCCTGAGTGGCAGGACCGCTGCCGCGACGAATCCGACCGGCTCGGCGATGGTCCGCTCGACATCGAGGCGCTGGAGAAGCTGGAAACTCTCGATCTGGTCATGAATGAGTCGATCAGGCTGGTCTCCCCTGTCCAGTGGGCGATGCGACAGACGGTGCGCGACACCGAACTGCTCGGGTACTTCCTGCCGAAGGGCACCAACGTGATCGGGTACCCGGGTATGACCCACCGGCTGGCCGAGATCTACCCCGACCCGTACACGTTCGACCCGGAACGGTTCGCCGAACCTCGCAACGAGCACAAGAAGCACCGCTACGGGTTCACCCCGTTCGGCGGCGGCGCGCACAAGTGCATCGGCATGGTGTTCGGCCAGCTGGAAGTCAAGACGATAATGCACCGGCTGTTGCGCCGCTATCGCCTCGAGCTCCCCCGGCCCGGATACGAGCCGCGCTACGACTACGGCGGCATGCCGGTGCCGATGGACGGTATGCCGATCATGTTGCGCCCGTTGCGCTGACCCAATTCGTCGCGAAATTGCATTCCAGCAGCCAAAGTGCGAGTGCGCGCCTGCCGGAATGCAATTTCGGCGAAATCATGCGCAGGCCAACAACCGGTTCGCGCATGCGATCACGGCCCGCAGTGCCGACTGTGTCGGGTCGCCGGCGAGACCCATCGCCCACTCGGAGTGCCCGCCGTCGGAACCGCGGACGAACGTGGCGGTGTTCTCGCCGGCAGGCAACTGGTGAAAGGCGGTCATCTCGACCGCAATCCCCCGTTCGTAGAGCATCTCCGTCAGCGCGGCAACCGGTCCGGACGCCGCCGCCGAGGAGGTACTGATGCAGTCCCCGACGGCCAGGGTTGCCTGGTAACTGCGCGCCTGCGGACCCAACCGGGTCGCGGGGCGGTCGGCGTCGGTGCAGGCCCACTGGCCCAGACGCAACGGCCCGGCGGTGGGTGCGTAGTGGTCAAGGAAGGTGTCGAAGGACATCGCGTCGGCCTCTTCGCGCAGGCCGCGTGGCACCGGTCCGTCCAGGTAGGCCGCGAACGGTGAGGGCCCTGCACTGCTGGCGGGTTGGAATGTCATGTGCCGGTCTTCTCGGTTGAGAGGAAGTGACCGACGAGGTAGCGACGACCCACAGCGAGGGGTCGGTCAGGATCAGACCCCGCTGCGGGTTGCTACTACGAGTCGCCTCGGCACGTCCGTGATCGTAGACCCTGGTGAACGGGACGCGCAAACAGTTTTCCCGCCGACCTTCAGGGCCGTGCCGCGAAGTAACGTGAGCGCACGATGACGTGGTGGGATGCGGCCTTTCTCGCCGCGGCGGGCGTGCTGGGTGGCCTCACGGGCAGCATCGCGGGCCTGGCATCGGTGGCCACCTACCCGGCCCTGTTGTCGATCGGCCTTCCCCCGGTGACGGCGAACGTGACGAACACCGTCGCCCTCGTGTTCAACGGGGTCGGTTCGATGGCGGGCTCCCGCCCGGAACTCGCAGGGCAGGCGCGGTGGCTCAAGCGCATCATCCCGGTTGCCGCCGTCGGCGGCCTGGTGGGCGCCGTCCTGCTGTTGTCCATGCCCGCCGAGGGGTTCGAGAAGGTGGTTCCCCTTCTGCTGGCGTTCGCCTCGGTCGCCATCCTCATCCCGCCCCGTCCTCGCAAGGATGCGACAGTCGCGAGCCACCAAAGACACACGGCAACAGTGATGTTCGAGTCGGCTGCAATACTGGCGATCTGTATCTACGGCGGCTATTTCGGTGCGGCCGCGGGCGTGCTGCTGCTGGCGATGTTGCTGCGCGCCGGCGGAGCCACGCTGGCCCACGCCAACGCGAGTAAGAATGCCATCCTCGGTGTGGCCAATGTCGTCGCGGCCGTGGTCTTCGCGTTTCTGGCGCCCGTGCAGTGGTCGGCGGTCCTACCGCTCGGTCTCGGCTGCCTGGTCGGCTCTCGGTTGGGCCCGGTCGTCGTTCGGCATGCGCCCGCCAAACCCATCCGGTTGGCGATCGGGGCTGCCGGCCTGGGGTTGGCCGTCAAGCTCGGTGTCGACGCCTACGGCTAAGTCAGGTCGAACGGGTTGTCGCCCTTGACAACCCGGGTGCCGACGTCGATGAGGTTCTGCGCGTTGGCGTGTAACGCCTCTCCCGCGTCCCGACTCGCCTTACCCATCAGGTAGCGCGACCACGTGCCTTCGATGACGATGCCGAGCTTGAAGCATGCCATCGCCATGTACCAGTCGAGGTGCGGTGTATCACGTCCGCCGGCGTTCCGGTAGGCATCCAGGAGTTCACGCCTGGTCGCCAGCCCGCCGAGTGCGGCCAATGCGCCCCCGGCCGTGATCATGCTGGTGTTCAGCGGCCATGTGATCAACATCCAGCCCAGATCCAGCAAGGGATCGCCGACCGTGCACATCTCCCAGTCGACGAACGCCGCCAACTCCGGTCTGTCGCGGCACAGCAGAACATTGCTCAGATGCGGGTCGCCGTGCATGATTCCAGGCTCGCTGTCGGGGGGGACGTTGGCCGCAAGCCAGTCGGCAAGGTCGGTCACTGCCAGCGATTCGGGCTCGTAGCGCTCGTGCCGGTAGCTTTCCAGCAGCCGGAGGAACTGCGGAACCTGGCGCTCCACAAAAGATCCCGGCCGCTTCAGCTCTGCGAGCGGCTTTTCTTCCCACGCGGCATTGCCGAGCCGGGCGAGGCTGGCCGCGTAGGACAGGCCGACGTCGTGTCGCAACGTCTCGTCGCCGACGTAGGCCTCGGAGACCTCACTGCCCGGGTTGAAGCCGTCGACCTCGTCCATGAGATAGAACACGACGCCGAGAACATCGAGGTCTTCACAACCCGCGATGAAGCCGGGGTGCGGGACGTCGGTCCCCGCGAGCGTGCGCAGCGCCGCGATCTCACGGAGCATCGTCTGGTCGCTCGTCGGCCGCGGATGAAGGGGTGGACGGCGCAGTACCATCGGGCGCCCGTCGATGTGCACCCGCACGACGATGTTCTGGGTCCCGCCGGTGAGTGGCTCGACGTCGGTGACGGTCGAGCCCAGGCCCTGCTGTTGCACCCAGCGCTGCACCGCAGCCCGGTCGTCGTCGCTCAGTGTCGGCAGCTGCTGCGCGTCATCGGGCATGCAGACAGGCTATGCCCGGTAGTTGAGGCACGACTCGGCGCCGTCGATCACACCCTGACGGAGCATTCAGCTTCTGCCGGCTCAGTCGAGAATGCGTCGCGCCACGTTCGTCGTCACCAGGTCCAGCAGTTCGTCGGCGCGCCCGGCGAGGATCGTCCGGATGGCATACAACGAGAAGCCCTTCGCCTGTTCCACCGTGATCGCGGGCGGTATCGACAGCTCCTGCCGGGCAGTCACCACGTCGACGAGCGCAGGCCCGGGATGGTCGAAGGCATCGGCCAGTGCCCGCTCCAGGTCGGAGGGATGCTCGACGCGCCTCCCGAAAATCCCCATCGCCTGTGCCACCGCGGCAAAGTCGGGGTTCACCAGATCGGTACCGAAGTTGACGATGCCCGCGGCCTTCATCTCCAGCTCGACGAAGTTCAACGAGGAGTTGCTGAACACGATCACCTTGACCGGCAGCCGGTTCTGGATCAGCGTCAACAACTCACCGAACATCATCGTCAGGCCACCGTCACCCGCCAGCGCGACCACTTGGCGATCCCGGTAGGCGGTCTGCGCGCCGATCGCCAACGGCAGCGCACACGCCATCGTGCCGTGGTTGAACGACCCGATGAGTCGCCGACGGCCGTTCATCGAGAGGTATCGCGCTGCCCACACCGTCGGCGATCCGACATCGACGGTGAATATCGCATCGTCGGATGCCAACCGATTGGCAAGCCCTGCAACGTATTCGGGCCGGATCGGCGTGCGATCGCGATCGTTGACCGCGAGCTCGTCGAGGCGATTGCGGGTGGTGGCATAGTGCCGCAGCGACCGGTCGAGATGGTCGCGCTGGGTCTTCTGCCGCAGCAGTGGCATCAACGCGGCCAGAGTGTCTTTGACGGTTCCCACCAGCGGCAGGTCGACCGGCGTGCGACGGCCGAGGTTGCGGCCGCGGATATCGACCTGGATGACCTTCGCGCCGTCAGGGTAGAACTGCTGGTAAGGAAAGTCGGTACCCAGCATCAGCAGGGCGTCGGCTTCTTTGATCGCCTTGTACCCCGAAGCGAAGCCAAGCAGCCCGGTCATCCCGACGTCGTAGGGGTTGTCGTACTCGATGAACTCCTTGCCGCGCAGCGCGTGCACGATCGGCGCGTTCAGCGTCGCGGCCAGACCGACCAGTGCGTCGTGGGACCCGGCCACGCCGGCGCCGCCCAGGATGGTCACCGCCTCGGCGTCGTTGAGGATCGCGGCGGCCCGCTGCACCGACTCGTCGTCCGGGCGCACCACCGACCGCGTGGGAACGATCGGCCGTGCGCTCCAGCCCGATACGTCCGCGGGCTCCAAGAAGATCTCGCCGGGGACGACGACGACGGCGACCCCGTTCTCCTCGACGGCGGCGCGCATCGCCATCTCCAGGATGCGCGGCGCCATGTCGGCGGTGCTGACGAGTTCGCGGTAGACGCTGCATTCGCGGAACAGGTCCTGCGGGTGCGTCTCCTGGAAATACTCCGAGCCGATTTCGCTGCGAGGGATGTGCGCCGCGATCGCCAGCACCGGAACACGGCTGCGCTGTGCGTCGAACAGCCCGTTGATCAGATGCAGGTTGCCGGGGCCGCAACTGCCCGCGCAGACTGCCAGTCCGCCGGTGAGGGCGGCATCCGCTGCGGCGGCGAACCCCGCTGTCTCCTCGTGACGGACGTGCTCCCAACTGATTTCGCTGCGGCGGATCGCGTCAGTGAAACCGTTGAGGCTGTCGCCCGGCAGGCCGTAGACACGCTGGACGCCACTGATCCGAAGGGCCTCGATGACGTGATCGGCAACGGTCGCCACCCGGCCCACCCTATGCGATTTCGGTGCGCTTACGACCGCTCAGCGACGATAAGCGCACCGAAATCGCCAACTACTTGGGGGCGAAGCGCTGGCCCGCGTCCAGCCGCAGGCACTGCCCGGTCAGCATGGGGTTCTCGACGATCGCGGCGACCAGCTTGGCGTACTCCTCCGGCCTGCCGAGCCGCTTCGGGAACGCCGCGTCCTTGGTCAGCGCCTTGGCGAACTCGTCGGGGATGCCCTCGGTCAACCCGGTGGCGAACAGGCTCGGCGCGATGGCAAGCGCACGGATGCCCAGGCTGCCCATATCGCGGGCCATGGTCAGGCACATTCCGGCGATCGCCGCCTTGGATGCCGTGTAGGCGACCTGACCGATCTGGCCCTCGAACGCGGCGATGGATGCGGTGTTGATGATCACGCCGCGTTCTTCCTGCTCGTCGTCGACGAGGTCCTGCTTGCTCATCTGCCAGCCCGCGAGCCTGCTGATGTTGAAGGTCGCGATGAGGTTGAGGTCGACGCTCTTGCGGAAGCTCTCCAGGCTGTGGGGGCCGTCCTTCTTCACCGTGCGCTCGGCGGCGCCACCGCCGGCGGTGGTGACGATGATGTGCAGTCCGCCCAGCTGGTCGATGGCCTGCTGCAGGACTTTCTCCGTGCCGTCGAAATCGGTGACGTCGACCTCGAAGAACGAGCCACCGATGGCGTCGGCGACTTCCTTGCCCTTCGACTGTGGGCGGTCCAGCACTGCCACGCTCGCGCCCCGCTTGGCCAGCAATTCGGCCGTGGCCTTGCCGAAGCCAGACGCCCCACCGACGATGATGGCCTTCTTGCCGTCGATCTCCATTTTGAGCTCCCTTTCCAAAACGTGCCCGGACTGTAAAGCAACCTAGCTGATGTCACTTTTCGGTAAGCCTTTCGGGTCCGCCGATCGGTAGCTTGGCCTCATGACCGCGCGCAGCGCCAAAGCCATGGCAGGCGTCGCCGCGGCCGCGGTCGCCCTCGGCGCGACGCAGCTGCTCGCGGTGTTCTTCGGGCCGGAGGCCGACGCCCGCAATGCAGTCGGATCGGCCGTCATCGACCTCACGCCGGGCCCGGTCAAGGAATGGGCCATCCAGACCTTCGGCACGGCCGACAAGCTCGTGTTGTCGGTCCTGGTGATCGCGGTGATCGCGGTGATCGCCGCGGTGACCGCGCAGTACGAAACGCGTCGCGTCCCGATCGGCAGCGCCGTCATCGTGCTCGCGGGGGTCGCCGGGTGTGCCGCCGTGCTCTCCCGCGAAGGGGCGACCGTCACCGACATCGTGCCGACGGTGATCGGCACCGCCTGCGGCGTCGCGGTGCTGCGGCTGCTCACGTCCGGCCGGTACGCCGACGAGACGGACAGCGACCCCGCAGCCGACGCCCCCGATCGCGGCAGGCGGCTGTCTCTCGTCACCCTCGGATTCCTCGGGGCGGGAGCGCTGACGGGTGTGGGGGGCGCCGTGTTGGCTCGGCTGACGCATTCGGTTGCAGGCGATCGCAACGCCTTCGCGCTTCCCACGATCGACGTCCCCGCACCCGCCGTTCCCGCGGCCGTGCAACCACAGGGAGTTTCCCTGCCGTCGTTCGTCACCAGCAACGAGGACTTCTACCGGATCGACACCGCGCTGTCCGTACCGCAACTGAGCCGGGCCGACTGGGAACTGAAGATTCACGGCATGGTCGATCGAGAGATGACGTACCGCTTCGACGAGCTGGAGCGGTTCGAGGTCGTCGAAAAGCTGGTGACGCTGACGTGTGTGTCCAATCCTGTCGGCGGAGACCTGATCGGCAACGCGGCGTGGACCGGCTATCGCGTGCGGGACCTGTTGGAAGAGGTCGGTATCCACTCGGACGCGGACATGGTGCTGTCCAAGTCCATCGACGGATTCACCGCGGGCACCCCCGTCGAGGCGCTCACCGACGACCGCGACTCGCTCCTGGCGATCGGTATGAACGGCCAGCCGCTACCCACCGAACACGGTTACCCGGCCCGTCTGGTCGTCCCGGGCCTCTACGGCTATGTGTCGGCCACCAAATGGGTCGTCGACCTCGAGCTCACCCGCTTCGATCGTGCCCAGGGGTACTGGACACCGCTGGGCTGGTCCGCCCGCGGACCGATCAAGACGGAATCGCGCATCGACGTTCCGCGCAGCGGCTCCGACGTCGCCCAGGGCGCGGTGACATTCGGCGGGGTGGCATGGGCCCAGGACCGCGGTGTGCGCGCGGTCGAGGTCCGCATCGATGACGGCGACTGGGAGCAGGCCGACCTCGGCGCCAACTACGCCGACGACACCTGGCGACTGTGGAGCTTCCCGTGGGAGGCCACTGTGCCCGGGCTGCACACCATCTCGGTGCGCGCGACCGACAACACCGGTGCCGTCCAGACAGGTGAGAACGCCGACCCGATTCCCGACGGCGCCACCGGCTGGCACACCGTGTCCTTCGCGGTCAAATAACCCACGTCGTCCCGCATCGTGAATTGTCTGAGGCCCGTGCCAGGCTGAGGTTGTGCTGTTGCGTGACGTCGCCACCGCCTCGACCGAGGTCGGAGCCTCGTCGGCGCGCCTGAAGAAGATCGCCAGGATCGCCGACGTGCTCGGTCGCGCCCGTGATGAGGGCGGTGCCACGGTGGACGCCGTGGTCGTGTCGTGGCTGTCGGG
>CAZOIX010000064.1:0-10594 GCA_964579685.1 uncultured Mycobacterium sp. | reverse complement strand
TATCGGTCACATTGGAAAGGGCTCGGATCATGAAGTTCATCCAGTACTACCTGGATTGCCTGTCGCACGCGTCGTACCTGATCGGCGACGAAACGACCGGTCGGGCCGTCGTCGTCGACCCGCAGCGCGACGTGTCGGAGTACCTGGCGGACGCGAAGGAGCTCGGCTTCACGATCGACCTGGTCATCGAGACCCACTTTCATGCCGATTTCCTGTCAGGCCATCTCGAACTGGCGAAGGCCACCGGGGCGAAGATCGTGTACTCCTCGGTCGCCGAGGCCGAATTCGAGTTCATGGGCGTCGCCGACGGGCAGCGCTACTCCCTCGGTTCCGACGACGGGGTCATGCTCGAGTTCCGGCACACGCCGGGGCACACCCCCGAGTCGCTGAGCATCGTCGTCTACGAGCACGCCGGCGACGAGGTTCCCTACGGCGTCCTCACCGGCGACGCCCTGTTCATCGGCGATGTCGGCAGACCGGATCTGCTGGCGTCGATCGGCTTCACCCGCGACGAACTCGCCGACAAGCTCTACGACTCGCTGCACGACAAGCTGATGACGCTGCCCGACGCGACCCGCGTGTATCCCGCCCATGGCGCGGGATCGGCGTGTGGCAAGAACCTCTCCACCGAACGGTGGTCGACCATCGGCGATCAGAAGGCGACCAACTACGCACTGCGCGCGCCGGACAAGCCGACCTTCATGAAGCTGGTGACCGAAGGCCAACCGCCCGCGCCCGGCTACTTCGTGTATGACGCGATTCTCAATCGGAAGGCACACGGCCTGCTGGACGAGAGCAAGGCTCCCGCGCCGATGACCTACCAGCAGATGGTCGCAGCGCTGGACGGCGGCGCCGTGCTGGTCGACGGCCGCAGTCCCGAGGAATTCGCCCAAGGGCACCTGCGGCGGGCGATCAACATCGGACTCGAGGGGCGCTATGCCGAGTTCGCCGGTTCGATCCTTCCGCACGATGTCGACATCGTGCTGTTCACCGAACCGGGTCAGGAACGCGAAGGCAAGAATCGGCTCGGCCGCATCGGATTCGACCGGGTGATCGGCTATCTCGCGTCACCGTTCAAGTCGATGTACGACCACCAACGCGACGTCGAGGTGGCGTCTCGCCTGACCGCCAGGGAATTCCACGATCGCGCGCGCGAGGTGCCGCACCTGCAGATCGTCGACGTTCGAAACCCCGGCGAGGTCGAATCCGGTGCCATCCCCGGTGCGACGAACATTCCGGTGGCCCAGCTCACGAGCCGCATCGATGAACTCGATGCCGCGGTGCCGACGGTTGTGTACTGCGCGGGTGGCTATCGGTCATCGGTCGCCGCGAGCCTCCTGCGTCAACGGGAGTTCGTTGATGTCAGCGACATTCTCGGCGGGTTCGAGGCCTGGCAGCAAGTCGTCCAAAACGCCTGAAAGGCAACGAAACAATGATTACGAACATGCACGAGATCCTGATCATCGGGGGTGGAACCGCGGGCATCACCGCGGCGGCACGTTTACTGCGCCTCGGGCATCGGGACGTCGCGATCATCGAGCCCTCGGACACGCACTACTACCAACCGCTGTGGACGCTGGTCGGTGCGGGTCAGTCAACGGCCTCGACCACGGCTCGTCCCGAGGCCTCAGTGATCCCCAAGGGCGCGACCTGGATCAAGAACGCCGCGACAACCGTCGACCCCGACACCAGGACCGTCACCTGTTCCGACGGATCTGTGTACGGATATGAGGTAGTCGTCGTCGCCCCTGGCATCCAACTCGACTGGAGTCGCACCGAGGGTCTGGAAGAGACGTTAGGCGCCAACGGTGTTTCGTCGAACTACCGGTTCGACCTCGCGCCTCGCACCTGGGACTTCATCCGTGACACAACATCTGGCACCGCGGTGTTCATGATGCCGTCCGGTCCGATCAAGTGCGCCGGGGCGCCCCAGAAGATCGCGTACCTGGCGGCCGACTACTGGCGAAAGCAGGGTGTCCTCAAGGACATCGATATCCACCTCGTCGTACCGACACCCCGCATCTTCGGCATCCCGGCGATCGCCGACAATCTGGACAAGGTGATTGCCGACTATGGCATCACCCTGCACACCAACTCGGAGGTGACTTCGGTTGACGCGCAGGCGCACAAGGTCGCGATCTCCAGCGTCGCCGAAGGTGGTAGCGATACCACGCTGCCCTACGACATGATCCACACCGTGCCGCGCCAGTCGGCCCCAGACTGGGTCAAGGCGAGCGCGCTGTCCACGGGGGACGCCAACGGATACGTCGACGTCGACAAGCACACGTTGCAGCATGTGCGATATCCCAATGTGTTCAGCCTGGGCGATGCGGGTTCGACTCCGAACTCGAAGACCGGCGCGGCCATTCGCAAGCAAGCGCCCGTGGTGGCCGAGAACATCGACGCCTACCTCAAGGGGCGGCCGCTGACGGCCACCTACGACGGCTACGCATCGTGCCCGATCGTCACGTCGTCGCATGCGATGTTGCTGGCCGAGTTCGACTACTCCCTGCACATGACTCCGTCGTTCCCACTGCTGGACCCGACGAAGCCACACCGCGCCTACTGGTACCTGAAGAAGTATGGGCTGCCGTTCATGTACTGGAATCTGATGCTCAAAGGACTTGCCTGAAAACACAATTCATGTAGATAAGTAGCTGATTCAACGGAAGAGGTAACGATCATGACCAGCATTGTCGAGAAGGAAGCGCCGGCTGCCGGTATGCCCCGTATCGGCGACCCGGCACCGTCCTTCACTGCGGTCACCACCCAGGGCGAAATCAACTTCCCTGCGGACTACGTCGGCAAGTGGGTGATCCTGTTCTCCCACCCCGCGGATTTCACGCCGGTGTGCACGACCGAGTTCATCACCTTCGCCTCGATGCAGAAGGAGTTCGCCGCCTACAACACCGAACTGGTCGGGTTGTCGGTGGACGGGCTCTACAGCCATATCGCTTGGCTTCGGACCATCAAGGACAAGATCGCATTCCGGGAGATGCGTGACATCGAGGTGACCTTCCCGCTCATCGACGACGTGTCGATGGAGGTGGCGCGTAAGTACGGGATGATCATGCCGGGCGAGGACTCGACCAAGGCGGTGCGCGCCGTGTTCGTCATCGACCCCAAGGGCGTCGTGCGGACGGTCATCTACTATCCGCTTTCGCTTGGCCGAAATTTCGACGAGCTGCTGCGTGTGGTCAAGGCGCTGCAGACCGCCGACCACTTCGATGTGGCCACCCCGGCGGACTGGCGACCCGGTGAGCCGGTGATCGTGCCTCCGGCGGGCTCATGTGGAACCGCCAAGGACCGGATGGACGGCCACGCGGACGACGTGAAGTGCGAGGACTGGTTCTTCTGCACGAAAGAGATTCCCGCAGCCGAGGTGGAGGAAGCGATCCGTCGCTCACACTGAGAGGTGTAGGCCGATACCGACCGGGGTATGTGAATCGTCGACAGGAGCGTGTGAGACCGTATACCCCACTGGGTAATGACATCGGCGTCGCGGAAGGGAGTTCGCAGTGACGATCGCCCTTGCCCTCGGCTTCGGCGCGCTGATCGGTGTACTGTTGGGGCTTCTCGGCGGTGGCGGTTCCATTCTGGCGGTACCCGCCCTCGTCTACGCGGTGGGCCTCGACATCCGGCAGGCCATTCCGGTGTCGCTCATCGTGGTGGGAATAGCGGCCGCGGTAGGGGCCGTGCCGAGGGTGCGGGCCGGGCACGTGCAATGGCGGTTGGCCGCGATCTTCGCCGGCGCGGGTATCCCGGCCACGTTGGCAGGCACCGCGATCGGCGCGCATCTGCCGCAGGCAGCACTGCTGATCGGTTTCGCGGCCGTCATGGTCATCGCGGGTGCCCGCATGCTCAGCGGCGCGGCATCCATCGGTACATCGTGCGAAGTCCGCGAGGGGGGCATCGACTGGCGCCGCTGCGCCCCGCGGTCCATCCCGGCGGGCCTGCTCGTCGGCCTGTTGACCGGGCTCTTCGGAGTCGGCGGCGGCTTCCTCATCATTCCGGCACTGGTGATCGCCCTCGGCGTCGACATGTCGATCGCGGTGGGCACATCGCTGCTGATCATCGTCGCCAATTCGGCGGCAGGGGTGGCCTCACACCTGCACGGGTTGCACATCAACTGGGCGGTCACCGCCGCGTTCGTCGGCACCGCCACCATCGGCTCGCTGATCGCGGGCCACCTGGGGGCGCATACCGACACCGACCGACTGCAGCGGTGGTTCGCCTACCTGGTGTTCGCGGTCGCGGCGTTTGTCCTGGTCGACACGATCTTCCTGCACTGATCTCAATGACTCTCAATGTCCTTATGCCCGAGGCTGTTACACGAAGGGAACACTGCATGGATGTCAGCATCATCGACACTTCCGGGCTCGGCGACCGGAGCTACCTCATCAGCGACGGCGGCGTCGCCGCCGTGATCGATCCACAACGCGACATCGACCGGGTGCTCGACCTCGCGCGCGAGCACGCCGTGACGATCACCCACGTACTCGAGACCCACATCCACAACGACTACGTCACGGGTGGCCTCGAACTGGCGCGCACGGTGGGTGCCGAATACGTGGTCGCCGCGGGTGACGAGGTCAGCTATGAACGACGCGCGGTGTCCGAGGGCGACACCATCGACGTCGGCCCTTTCAGCTTCCACGTCATGCACACGCCCGGACACACCTTCACCCATGTCAGCTATGTGCTTCGCGACCGATCCGGCACGGCGGCAGGGGTGTTCACCGGCGGGTCCATGCTGCACGGCACATCCGGCCGCACCGATCTGGTGGGTTCCGAGCACACCGACGAACTGACCCACGCGCAATTCCACTCGGTGCGTCGGCTGGCCGCCGACCTGCCCGACGACGTGCAGGTCTACCCCACCCACGGCTTCGGCAGCTTCTGCTCGGCCACGCCGGCGAGCGGAGATTCGTCGACCATCGCCGACGAGAAGCAGCACAACCCCGCACTGACGAAGGACGAGCAGGCCTACGTCGACGACCTGCTCGCCGGGCTGGGCCCCTACCCCGCCTACTACGCACACATGGGTGTCATCAACACCTCCGGCCCGGCGCCCGTCGACCTGTCCATGCCCGAACCGGTGGACCCGGCCGAACTGCGTCGGCGTCTCGACGCCGGTGAGTGGGTGGTCGATCTGCGCAATCGACGGGCGTTCGCCGCCGGGCACCTCGCCGGAAGCCTCGGTTTCGAACTGTCCACGTCGTTCGTGAATTACCTCGGCTGGCTCTATGCGTGGGGTGCACCGCTCACGCTCATCGGCGAGAGCACCGACCAAATCCTCGACGCCCGACGCGAATTGGCGCGTATCGGAGTGGACAACCTCACCGGATCGGCCATCGGAGACATCGCCGCCCTCGCCGACGGCACCGCCGTCAACAGCTATCGCGTCGCCGAATTCGCCGATCTCGCGGAGGTGTTCGGCACCGACGACCTCACCGTGCTGGACGTGCGCCAACAGCACGAATACCGCGAGTCACACATCCCGGGTGCCGTCAACATTCCCCTGCACGAATTGTTGAGCCGGCGCGACGAGGTACCCACCGGCTCCGTGTGGGTGCACTGCGGCTCGGGATATCGGGCAGCCGTGGCGGCCTCGATCATCGATCGCCCCCACCGCACCGTCGTGGTGGTCGACGACGAATTCGACAACGCCGCCAAACACGACCTCGTCTAGGGCCGCGCAGCGCCCGGCGAACGCCACCACTTGTGGACGGCGACGACCACACTGGCCGCGGCGGCGAGGGCGAAGATACGGACCCAGGCGACGATGTCGATGGGGGCCGTGCCGAATATCGCGTTCATGGCGGGCAGATAGGTGATGACAAGCTGCGCGATCGCCTGCACGGTGACGCCGAGGATCAACCAGCGGTTGGAGAAGATACCGATCCGCCAGGCCGAGCGGGTCAGCGACCGGCAGCTGAACAGATAGAACGCCTCGACCACGACGAAAAGATTCAAGGCCGCCGTACGCGCCTCCGCGAGGCCGGCACCCCTGGCGAGTTCCCATTCGAACGTCCACCAGGCGCTCGCCACCAGTAGCGCAGAAACCAGCAGGATTCGCACCATCAACGCGCGCGTGAGAAGCGGTTCGGAAGGATCGCGCGGCGGCCTGCTCATGATGCCCGTCTCCTTGGGCTCGAACGCGAGCATGAGACCCAGTGCGACCGCAGTCGTCATGTTGATCCACAGAATTTGGGTGGGCAGGATGGGCAGCGCGGCGCCGAACAGGATGGCGGAAAGGATCACCAGTCCTTCGCCGATGTTGGTGGGCAACGTCCACGCGATGAACTTGGTGAGATTGTCGAATACCCCGCGCCCCTCCTCCACCGCGGCCTCGATGGTGGCGAAGTCGTCATCCGTCAGCACCATGTCGGCGGCATCCTTGGCCACCTCGGTACCGCCACGGCCCATCGCCACGCCGATGCTGGCCTGCCGCAGCGCCGGAGCGTCGTTGACACCATCGCCCGTCATCGCCACGACGTGACCTCTGGCTTGCAGCGCCTCCACCAGCCGCAACTTCTGCTCGGGTGACACCCGGGCGAACACACTCGCCTCGGACACCGCGTCCGGATAGTCGCCGACCCCCAGGGCCGCCAGCTCGGGGCCGGTCAGCACTGCGCCCGGGCGTTCGCCATCGGGAAGCACACCGACCTTGGCGGCGACGGAGGTGGCGGTGCCCGCCTGGTCGCCGGTGATCATCTTCACCTCGATGCCGGCCGCGTGACATGCCGCCACGGCCGCCCGCGCACCCTGTCGAGGCGGGTCGAGCATCGCCTGCAAGCCGGTCAGCACCAGCGAACCCGCGAGCGCCTCCTCGTCGAGCTCGTCGGTGTCCACGTCGGTAAACACGCCGGTGGCAAGCACCCGCAGACCCCGTGCAGCCAACCTGTCCGCGGCGCGCAACACCGTGGTGCGGTCGAGGGCCCGTAACCCGGAGTCGGGCTCCATCTGCGATCCGCACAACTGGACCATGCGTTCCACTGAGCCTTTGGCGAACACGACACTGGCGCCGTCTCCGTCACGGTGCAGAGTGGCCATGTACTGGCGCTCGGAGGTGAAGGGGATCGTCGCGATTCGAGGCAGATCAACCCCGAGGCGCTCGGGCGCCAAACCCGCTTTCGCGGCAGCGACGAGCATCGCACCTTCTGTCGGGTCACCAACGACATCCCAGTGCCCATCGCGTTCGCTGAGCGCCGCGTCATTGCAAACTGCCCCGCCCAACAGCGACCAGCGCAACGCCGCATTCGCGTCGGACCGCACCGGCGCGCCGTCCGCGCCGCGAAGGTGACCATCGGGGCCCTCACCCGCGCCGGTCACGTCGACCACGCCCCCGGGAGTCCAGATCGACTGGACCGTCATGTGATTCTCCGTCAGCGTGCCGGTCTTGTCAGCGCAGATCACCGTGGTGCTGCCCAACGTCTCGACCGCAGGCAGACGTCGAATGACAGTGCGCCGCTTGGCCATTCGTGACACACCGATCGCCAGCGTGATGGTGACCGCAGCCGGCAGTCCTTCGGGAATGGCGCCCACCGCCAGCGCGATGGCAGCGGTGAACGTTTCGACGGCATCCTGGTGCCGCAACAGCCCTATGCCGAAGGTAACCGTCGCCAGCGCCAGGATCGCGATGGTGAGGACCTTGCTGAACCAGGCCAGCTTCGCCGTCAATGGCGTCGCCAGCACCTGTGCCGTACCCACCAGGCGATGGATCTCACCGAGTTCTGTCCCTGCTCCGGTGGCCACGACGACACCGGAGCCGTGCCCCGCGGTCACCAGGGTCCCCGAATAGGCCATGTTGCGCCGATCAGCGACCGGAGCGCTATCAGGCACCACCACCTCGTCCTTGGGCACCGGCGCCGACTCGCCCGTCAATGCGGACTCGTCGACTTCCAGCTCCGTTTCGCGCACCAGGCGAAGATCGGCAGGTACCTTGTCGCCGGCCTCCAGCAGCACCAGGTCGCCGGGAACCAAGTCTTCGGATGGGACCGTGCGCTCGTGCCCGTCGCGGATCACCTTCGCGTGGGTATGCACCATCGAGCGCAGACTCTCCAGTGCCGCTTCGGCCCGGGCTTCCTGAATGAAACCCACGATCGAATTGATCAGCACCACACCGAAGATCACGGCGGAGTCGACGAATTCCCCGAGAGCGGCGGTGATGACGCCGGCAACAAGAAGCACGTAGATCAACGGGTGATGAAACTGTCGCAGAATGCGGATCAGCACGCCGCTGCCCGCGGTCGCCGGCAATGTGTTGGGGCCGAAGCCCACGAGTCGGTCGGCTGCTTCGCGGTGCGTCAGCCCGCGGTGCGGATCGGTCTCGAGCAACAGCACGACTTCGTGCGCCGATAGACCGTGATGGGAGGTCGCGGCGGATAAGTGTGTCGGCAAATCCTCACCCCGTCAGCAGCGCCGAACGAATTCGTAGCTGTCACAGTGCCCGACACGACCCCGCGCGGATCAGGGCCGTAAGTCCCCAACCCGGGGGGACCAGGTCGGTCAATCTGCCGACGAGGCGTCCCACTCGCCGGGCACGATCATGACCGGCCGATGTGCATGGTGCAGGGTTCCCATCGCGACGGTGCCGAGCAGAATTTCCCGGGCGGCGGAGTGTCCCCGCGATCCGACGACGAGCAGTGCGGCGTCGCGGTCATCGGCCACTGCAATGAGAGCATCGGAAACAGCGCGAGCGTGCAAACCGTGAGCTCGGTTGACGCTCAGCCAAACGATATTTCGGTTGACCTTCCCCGGTGGCTCGCTCGGCGGTTGTGTTTCGGAACCTTCGGCGACAGACACGAGCAGAATGTCGCGATCGGAAAAGAGCCGGGTGGCCGCGGCGAGCGCCTTCTCGGCGCCTGCTGACCCGTCCCACCCCACCACAAGCGGACCGCCGGACAACGCAGCGCACTCGTCGGCCAACATCGGATAGGGCACGACAACGACGGGCCGCGCCGAGTAGTGCACGACCATGTCGGACACGCTGCCCAGCACCGCCGCAGTGCCGCCCAGCCCGCGGGAGCCGACAAGGATGACGTCGGCGTTCTCCTGCTCGGCGGCCTGTGCGATGCGCAATCCCTCAGCGCCCCAGGTCCGCTTCACCATCGGTTCGGCATCCCAGCCGGCGGCCCCGGCCAGTGTTACTCCCATCGCGACCAGCCGCTGCGCCTCCCGCTCACCTTCCTGGTCGACCATTTCGATCAATTCGTTGACGTCGTGCGCGATGAGCCGTAACCGGCCACGCACCTTCTCGCTGGCGTACGGCGGCATCCACAAGTAGGTGATCCATCCGTGCGCTGCCGGAAACAATGCCGCTCCCGCATCGATGGCGGCGCCGGCGCTCGGGGAGCCGTCGTAACCCACGACCGCATTCACCGGCACTCTGCACCTCCTCGAGAAGGCCCAAGCGGCGGGCGGATCGCTGCTGACTTCCTGAGACGGGCATCATTTGGCGTCACTCGTACCTCAGTGATGCTGCGACGCGAGATTCCGGTGACCTCCACGCTCCAGCCCGTCAGCTCAACGCGGTCACCCACCTTCGTCGGGATCCGCCCAAGGGATGCAAGCACGAGACCCGCGATCGTGGTGTACGCGCCCTGCGCACCGGTGACATCGACACCGACGTCCGTCAAGTCATGGATGGGAAAGGTGCCAGGAACGACGAAACTTCCGTCGGGCAGCTGACGCACCGCCAGGACATCTCGGTCTGTCTCGTCGTAGATCTCACCGACTATCTCCTCCAGCAGGTCCTCGAGCGTGACGACGCCCGCGACCCCACCTCGTTCATCGACCACGAGCGCGAACTCCTCGCGTTCTTCCTTGAACCGGTGCAGCGCGTCGGTGACCCGAAGGCAGTCGGGCAGTTCCAGCGACTTCCGCGCCACTTCACCGACGGTGACGTGCTCACCGAGAAGGTCGCGAAGATGCACGACGCCGACCGGGTAGTCCAAGTCGTGCGAGCGCACTACCGGTGCGCGCGAGTGACCGGCATGGGCGAGCAGACCGCGGGCGATTTCGACTTGCAGGTCATCGGACAAGGCAACCACAGCGGTGCGAGGAACCAGGACCTCGCGCAGCACGCGCTCGCGAATCTCCAGAGCTCCGGTGATGATGGTGCGCTGCTCGGCGGTGAGGCCTGGGTGGGCCACCACGAGCTCGCGCAACTCGTCCGGTGACAGCTGTTCTCTCCCGATGCTGGGATCGCCACCCAAGAGCCGGACCAGAATGTCGGTGGCTTCCCCGAGCAGCCACGTCAACGGACGAGACACTGTGGCCAACACATCCAGGGGCCGCGCGACAGCAGTCGCCCATCGAGCTGCGTATTGCATGCCCAGACGTTTGGGAGTCAGTTCGCCGACAACGAGATTGACTGCGGCGAGGATGAGGGTCACGGCCGCGATCGCGACGGCGTTGGCTGACCCGCCGAGAAAGCTCAGTGCTGACATCACGGGTGCGGCGAGCGTTACCGCAGCGGTTGCGGACGCCAGGTAGCCGGCCAGGGTGATACCGAGCTGAATTGTGCCGAGGAAACGGTTGGGGTCTCGGGCCAGCCGGACCACGGTTCGGTCATGGGATGTGCCACGCC
>CAZOIX010000063.1:0-10691 GCA_964579685.1 uncultured Mycobacterium sp. | reverse complement strand
GACCGCGATCGTCGACGACGAGGGCGGTCGCCACGATGCCGACGCGATTGTGTTGGCGGTCCCGGCGCCGCGGCTCGCCCGCCTCGTCGACGCGGTCGCGCCGCGTGCCGCGGCCGCGGCACGGCGCATCCCGGTGGCGTCGAGCGCGTTGGTGGCGTTGGCGCTGCCCGGCGGCACACCGGTCCCCGAGCAGTCCGGGGTGCTGGTCGCCGCGGGAGAACGCCTGCGCACCAAGGCGGTGACGTTGACGACGCGCAAGTGGGGACGGCGGGGCAATGTCGAGTTGGTACGGCTGTCATACGGTCGCTTCGGCGACGACCTGGCGCGAAGCGCGGGCGACGAGGACCTGCTGGACTGGGCAGCGCAAGACCTGACCACGTTGTTCGGAATCACGGTGGACCCAGAGGATGCTCGCGTGCAGCGGTGGATGGACGCGATGCCGCAGTACGGACCCGGCCACGCAGAACTCGTCGCCGAATTGCGGGCGGGTCTGCCGCCGACGCTGGCCGTCGCGGGCGGCTATCTGGACGGTATCGGTGTGCCTGCGTGCGTGGCTGCCGCCACCAGGGCGGCCGCGTCGCTGGTCACCACACGCGTGGCACCATAGGCGTATGGCCAAGCTCGACTACGAATCGCTCAATGCCACCATTCGCTACCTGATGTTTTCGGTGTTCTCGGTGCAACCGGGTGCGTTGGGCGACGAGCGCAGCGCCGTCGTCGACGAGACCGCGACATTCCTCAAACAGCAGGAAGACAGCGGTGTGGTGGTGCGTGGCCTGTACGACATCGCGGGCATGCGGGCCGACGCGGACTTCATGATCTGGACGCACGCCGAGACCGTCGAGGCGTTACAGGCCACCTACTCCGACTTCCGCCGCACCACCGCGCTGGGTCGCGCGAGCACCCCGGTGTGGAGCAACGTCGCATTGCACCGGCCCGCCGAGTTCAACAAGGGCCACATCCCGGCATTTCTCGCCGGCGAAGAGCCCGGCAACTACATCTGCGTATACCCGTTCGTCCGGTCACTGGACTGGTACCTGCTGCCCGACGACGAGCGCCGCCAAATGCTGGCCGAGCACGGCATGGCGGCGCGCGGCTACAAGGACGTGCGTGCCAACACGGTGCCCGCGTTCGCGCTCGGTGACTACGAGTGGATCCTGGCGTTCGAGGCACCCGAGTTGCATCGCATCGTCGATCTGATGCGCGATCTGCGTGCCACCGATGCGCGCCGTCATGTGCGCGAAGAGACCCCGTTCTTCACCGGCCCGCGGGTGAGCGTGGAAGAGTTGGTCACCAGACTCCCGTAACCGCGCGCCGAAATAGTTTCTCTGCGCTCGGAGTTGTGACTTCACGAGCGTGGCCGCTATCTCGTCGAGTCTCGAAAGAGGAGGCGATTGTGATGGATGTCGGTAGCAAGGTTGCTGCGCGCACGTTGACGACGATCAGCGGAGCTGATGTGGCCATCCCGTCGCCGGATGCGACCGTGCATCTGCAATTCCGCAGGTTCGCCGGTTGCCCGATCTGCAACTTGCACGTCCGCAGTGTTGCGCGTCGGCATGGCGAGATCGCCGAAGCGGGAATTGTCGAGGTCGTCGTGTTTCATTCCTCCGCCGAGGAGCTGCGTCGGTACCAGAGCGAGATGCCGTTCGCGGTGATCGCCGATCCGCAACGCGAGCTCTACCGGGAGTTCGGGGTCGAGTCCTCGATTCGTTCGATATTGCATCCGAAGGCATGGCGCGCGGGCGCGCGCGGCATGCGTTGGACGACGGCTGGTGGTGCGCTGGGGTTGCGTGAGGCACACCTGGGTATGCCTGCGGACTTTCTCATCGGCCCAGACGGCACCATTCGTGCATGCAAATACGGGACGCACGCCGACGACCAGTGGTCGGTCGACGAGATCCTGGATCTTGCCGCGACCGGCTAGCGTGTAGCCGTGGTGGATCAGAAAACCGGTCAGGATCTTCTGTTCGACGCTTTGACTACCAAAGGCACCGCCTTCACCCACGCCGAGCGTCGCAAGTACGGGCTATTGGGCCTGCTGCCGACCGCCGAGAAGACGCTCGACGAGCAGGCCGCGCACAGCTGGCACGAATTCAGCACCCGCCGCGAAGGTCTGGACCAACACATCTATCTGCGGGCCCTGCAGGACCGCAACGAAACGTTGTTCTATCGGGTGCTGCGCGATCACATCCCCGAAACCATGCCGATCGTCTACACCCCGACCGTCGGCGACGCGTGCGAACGGTTCAGCGAGATCTACCGCAAGCCACGGGGTCTGTTCGTGTCGTATCCGGATCGCAAGTATCTGCGAGAGGTGCTGCGTAACCGTCCCAGCGGCCGGCGCGACGTCGACGTGATCGTGGTGACCGACGGTCAGCGGATCCTCGGCCTCGGCGATCAGGGCATCGGCGGAATGGGCATCCCCATCGGCAAGCTCTCGCTGTACACGCTCATCGGCGGCATCGATCCCGCACGTACCCTGCCGATCGTGCTCGATGTGGGCACCGACAATGTCGAGTTGCTCGAAGACCCGCAGTATCTCGGTTGGCGGCACCGACGCATCGGAGACGACGAGTACTTCGCGTTCGTCGACGAGTTCGTGACCGCCGTCCACGACGAAATGCCCGACGTGCTGCTGCAGTGGGAGGACTTCGCCACGGCGCACGCCCTGCCGATCCTTCAGCGCTACCGCGACAAGCTGCTCACATTCAACGACGACATCCAGGGCACCGCGGCGGTGGCCCTCGGAGCGCTGCACGGTGCGGCGAACGTCGCGGGTCGCCCGTTGTCGCAGCAGCAGGTCGTGATGCTGGGCGCCGGTTCTGCCGGTATCGGTGTGCTCGACATGGTGAAGCGCGAGATGGTCGCCCAGGGGTTGTCCGAGGCCGAGGCCCTGGCGCGGATCTGGGTGGTCGACGTCGTCGGGTTGTTGACCGATGACCGCACCGATCTATCCGAAGGACAACGGGTGTTCGCCAAGCCGGCCAGTGTAGTGGGGGGCTGGGGCGTGTCCGGGCCGGCGCAGCTGGTCGATGTCGTCCACCACGTCGATGTGGGTGTGCTGCTGGGTCTTTCGACCGCCGCGGGCGCGTTCACCGAGGAGATTGTGCGCGAGTTGGCGGCGAAGACCGAGCGCCCCATCATCTTTCCGCTGTCCAATCCGACCAGCCGCGCCGAGGCGCACCCCGCCGAACTGGACGAGTGGACCAATGGGCGGGCGCTGATCGCGACGGGTTCACCCTTCGCGCCGTTGGTGCGTGATGGCGTCGAGCGTTCGGTGGCGCAGTGCAACAACGCCTACATCTTCCCGGCGATGGGGCTGGCGGTGACGGCAGCGCAGGCCACCAGGGTCACCGACGAGATGATGCGGGCTGCGGCCGCCAGTCTCGGCGACGCTTCTCCCGCGCTCACGGATCCCGACAAGCCGCTGCTACCCGCGTGGTCGGAAGTTCCCGACATCGCGGTGCGCATCGCGCTCGCGGTCGGTCGGCAGGCCGTCGCCGACGGCGTGGCGCCGAAACGCAGCGACGAGGAACTGGCCGTCCGCATCACCGAGGTGCGCTGGACGCCGGAGTATTCGGCCTGAGCGTCGACTCTGCGCACAGATCGCCAATTTCCTCGAAATGGCGATCTCTGAGCAGTCTCGACGCTACTCGGCGGGGACCAGCTTGAGCGAAACCGAGTTGATGCAGTAGCGCTGGTCCGTCGGCGTCGGATAGCCCTCGCCCTCGAAGACATGGCCGAGGTGGCTGTGGCAGTTGGCGCAGATGACCTCGACGCGGTGCATGCCCAGCGAGTCGTCGGTGCGCAGGATCACGGCGTCGGAATTCGCCGGATCGAAGAACGACGGCCAGCCGCAATGGGATTCGAACTTCTCACTGCTGCGGAACAACTCCGCCCCACACGCGCGGCATTCGTAGACACCCTCGGTCTTGGAGTCGGTGTACTCACCCGTGAACGGGCGCTCGGTGCCGGCCTCGCGGAGGACGTGGAACTCCTCGGGGTTGAGCTTCTTGCGCCACTCGTCGTCGGTCAGCTGCAGTTTGGGGGCAGGGGTCGTCATGTCTTTACGCTAGCGCTGTTCGGCCTGTCGTACCCGTTCCTCGGCATAGGCGAACGCCGCGTCCTCGTCCTCAGGATCGAACTGGCAGGAAGCCGTCGCACGGCCGTCTTGGAATTCGCTGATGTAGATCCGCGTCCAGCTGTATTGTTCGCCGTCCCCGCCGATCGACAATCGCTCGAATCGGCTGACGCAGCAGTTCGGTGAGATCCACACGATCGTCGAATACCAGGCCAGCGTGGAGTCGACCATTTCGGCCAACTCCTCGATGCTTGTCCGGAACTCTGAGACCGAACGGTCGGGGAACACGGACCGGGAGCGGTTCTCGAAGCGCATCTCGGGATTTGTGAGGTAGCTCAGAAATTCATCGAAATCGCCGTGGTTGTAGGCCATCAGATAGTCGGTCACCATGGCACCCGGTTGCGCGAATGCCGCGCCCTCGCCTGCGTAATACCGTCTGTCGAGTTCGCGGTACGCACCCTCGAAGTCGTCCTCGTCAAAGCGCGCCTCGTAGGCTGGCTGGCCATCCTTGTCGAGGTCGAATACGTGAAGATACGAACTCACATTTCCGGCGTCGTCTGACCAGCTGCTCTTGTGCAGGCTCAACCGCTCGCCACGCACAGCCAAGGGTCGGAAGTCGAAATGGTTGTAATGCTGGAAGAGTCGCTCGAGAGCGGCTACCAACTCCGCGCGCACCCGAATAGGGTTGCCGCTAAGTCGTCGGTGATCGATATACGAGTAATCGCCCGAGACGAGTTCAAGCAGCGTATCGATGTCATGAGCGTCCATAGCTTTGGCCAGCTTCTGCACCGAGTCGCAGGACCGATTCGTGACGGCAAGGCGGCTGGTGGATACCCGTATCCGCTCCTCGGCGTAAGCGAATGCCGCGGCTTCGTCCTCGAGTTCGAATTCGCATAGTGAAGCGAGTAGTCCGCTGTTGATCTCGGTCACGTAGAGCCGTGTCCATTCATAGTGCTCACCGTCGGGTCCCAGGGCCTCTCGTTGCATTCGGACGACGGCGCATTGCGGTGACAGCCAGTGGACAGCGGAGTTCCACGTGCGTACGGAGGTGACCATCGCGCCCAGCTCCTGCAGGCTGGCGCTGAGATCGGCGAACGAGCGCCTGGGAAATGCCGACCGAGAGCGGGTCTCGAATCGCACGTCGGGCACACTGAGCTCGCGCAGCGTCCTGTCGAACTCACCGCGATTCAAGGCCGTAATCCAGTCCGTCGAGACGCCGATAGACATGGCGAACGCTGCGCCTTCGCCAGCGGCGTAACGCATTTCGAGTTCGCGGTACGCATCCTCGAAGTTGTCCTCGTCGAAGCGGCCCTCGTAGATCTGTCGGCCGTCGTCGTCCATCTCATAGACGTGCAGGTAGGCCGTCTCGTTTCCGGAGTCGTCGGACCACCGACCCCAATGCAGATTCAGGCGTTCACCCCGAACCGCCAGCACGCGCCTCTCGAAATGGCTGTACTGGGCGAGTATTCGCTCGAACGCTGCTCGGAACTCGGCCCTGCCGCTGATGGGGTCACCGGTCAGCCGCCGCCGATCGTCGTACACGAGGTGATCTGAATAACAGCCCATGATCACGTCGATGTCGCCGGCGTTCATGGCCGCGCCGAGTCTCTCGGACGACTGCACACTTCGATTGGTGACGGCAACTCGGCTGCCGACTGCGTGCATCCGCTCCTCGGCGAATGTGAACGCTGCCTCCTCGTCCTCGAGTTCGAATCCGCACATCGATGCCACGCGGCCATCTCTGATCTCGCTGGCGACGACCCGCGTCCACGTGAATCTTTCACCATCGCGGCCGATGGCTTCGCGTTCCAGACGGGAAACGCATGACATCGGCGAGAGCCAACAGATGACTGAATTCCACGTTCTGACCGAGGCAACCATGTCATTCAGCTGGTCCATGCTGGCACGAAAATCTGCGATCGAACGATCGGGAAAGCCTGAGCGGGAACGATTCTCGACGAAGAGGTCGGGGGTGCTGAGTTCGCCCAGCATCCGGTCGAGGTTTCCCTGGTTGGCGGTGATGGTGTACTCCGTTGCCATGGTGCCCGCTTCGGCGAAGTCCGCGCCTTCGCCGGTGTAGTAGCGGCGCTCGAGTTCGCGGTAGGCACTGTCGAAGTCATCTTCGTCGAAGCGTCCGTGATAGGTGATCAGGCCGTCATCGGCCTCGAATACGGTGAAGCCGGTGGACGAGTTGCCGTCGGCGTCGGAAGCCACACTCGAGATGAGCTGAAGGCGCTGACCGCGGACCGCCAAGGTGCGAAATTCGTAGTGCGTGTATTGCGCGATATGGCGTGCAATACCCTCGCGCATTGCCTCCCGGCCGACAACCGGATCACCACTGAGTCGTCGATGATCGTCGTACACAAACTGTTCCGGGTAGTAGGCGATGGCGCCGTCGACGTCATTGGCCCGCATCATGTCCAAGAAGCCGCTGATGGTCCCGGATGCCTGGTTGCTGACCGCCAGCCTGCTGGTGTGTGCCTCCAATCGCTCCTCGACGTAGGCGAACGCACTTTCTTCGTCATCGGGATCGAACTCGCAAATGTGGTTGACCCGACCGTCGGCGTACTCGGCCGCGAGAAGCATCACCCACTGATACTTCTGGCCGTCAGGTCCGACTGCCTCGCGTTCCAGGCGGACTATGCTGCTGGTTGGGGACGGCCAGGCTATCACCGAAGTCCATATCCGTTTCGAGGCCACCAGGATGTTCAACTCCTCGAAGCCCAGGCGAAGCTCGGCCGCTGAACGATCGGGAAATGCTCGACCCGAACGTGTCTCGACGACCAAGTCGGGGGAGCAGAGTGCGTTGAACAGTCGATCGAAATCGTCGTTGGCCATGGCCCGCGGTATTTCGGTGGCGGGAAGGCCGTTTTCGGCAAACGCGGCACCCTCGCCGGTGTAGTAGCGGCGCTCGAGTTCGCGGTAGGCGCTGTCGAAGTCGTCTTCGTCAAAGCGGCCGTCATACACGACCCGACGTGTCTCGTCGATTTCCGTGACATGGAGGTACGTCGTTTCGTTACCCGAGACATCAGACCACCGACTTCGGGTCATAACCAGTCGCTCGCCTCGAACAGCCAACGTGCGGAACCCGAAAGTGCTGTACTGCTTAAAGATCCGTTCGCCGGCCCTTCTCATAGCCGCGATGTCCTCGATCGGATCGCCCGCCAGCCTCCGCCGGTCGTCGTACGTGAAGAGTTCCGCATACTGCGCAACGTGTGCGTCTGAGTCGTGGGCGTTGAGTGCTCGAAGGACAGCTTCGGTGACTTCACTTGCCGCATTCGCGACCTCGAGCCTGTTCCCGACCTTCGGCATGCGCGCCTGGGCATAGGCGAAGGCGCCCTCCTCATCGTCGAGCTCGAACTCACACATCGAAGCCACGCGAGCGCCGCGAAGTTCGAGCACAAGCAGGAACTGCCACGTGTAGCGCTCGCCGTCCTCGCCGACGGCTTGCCGCTCTACGCGTGCCACGCACCAGTTCAGAGACAGCCAACGTGCCGTCGAAACCCACGCTCGCGCGGATGCCACCCTGGCGACCAGCTCCTCCAACGTGCTGCGGTATTCCGTTGCCGTCCGGTCAGGGAAGGCCGAGCGTGATCGATTAGAGATGCAGAAGTCGGAGGTCGTGAGGTCATCGAATATCGTGTCGAAGTCCGCCCGATTCAAGGCGAGCGTCCAGTTGGTAGCCGTGGCACCTGATTCTCCGAACTCTGCGCCTTCGCCGGCGTAGTAGCGGCGTTCCAGTTCTCGGTACGCGCTGTCGAAGTGGTCCTCATCGAAGCGGCCCTGATAGACAATCCACCCCTCGGGGTCGACCTCGATCACCATGAGGCCCGACGTTTCGTTTCCTGCGTCGTCCCACTGGCGAGCCCATCGCAGCTCGAGCAGCTCGCCTCGGACAGCCAGCGTGCGCCATTCGATGTGCGAGTATTGGTCGTACGCGAACGCGATACCCGTCCGCATGGCGTCGACTCCGACTACGGGGCCGCCGCTGAGACGTTGATGATCGTCGTAGACAAAGTTTTCCGAGTACACCCGAACGGCGCTGTCGGCGTCGTGGTTTCGAATCGCTCGGCTCACCACGTCGAAGGTGTCGCTGGCGAGGTTCCTAACGGCTAGTCGACTGCTGGTCGCCCGCACCTGCTCCTCGGCGTATGCGAACGCCGCGGCCTCGTCGTCCGGTTCGAATTGGCACATCGATGCGAGCCGACCATCACGAATTTCGATGACCAAGAGGCGCGTCCACCTGTACTGCTCGCCGTCGTCTCCGACGGCGTCACGGTCGAGGCGACTGACGCTCCAGCGGGGCGAAAGCCAATGTATGACGGATAGCCACGTTCGGGAGGTGGCGACCATGGTGTTGAGCTCGCCGAAACTGGCACGTAGGTCTTCGGCTGAGCGATCCGGAAACGCTGACCGCGTACGGTTCTCGACGCGCAGATCCGTTGCGCTGAGTTCCCCGAGCAGCCGGTCGTAATCGCGATTGTTCAGCGCGATGATCGACTCGGTCGACAGGGTGCCCGCTTCGGCGAACGCCGCACCCTCGCCGGCGTAGTAGCGACGGTCGAGTTCGCGGTAGGCGGCTTCGAAGTCGTCGTCAAACCGACCCTCGTAAACGATCCGGCCCGAATTATTGATTTCGATGACAATCAGGTCGGTCGCTTCATTGCCGGAGTCGTCAGACCAGCGTGCGCTGGCAAGGACGAGGCGCTCGCCCCGGACGGCCAAGATGGTCTCGGTGAAATGAGAGTACTGCTGCAGGATGCGCTCGATCGCCGCCCTGCCATCCGCGAGGTCGCCGATCGGATCTCCGCTCCACCGTCGGCGATCGTCGTACTCGAAGTTCTCGGCGTATGCGGCGATGGCCGCATCGACGTCTCGTGCACGCAGTGCGTCGAGCACAACGCGTCCTACCGTAGTGGCCCGATTGGCAACGTACATTCGCGACGGAAGAGAGGGAAGAGCCTCTTTCGCAACGGGAATAGATGGAGGTGCCGTGGGCACGTTGCGCGCAGACGCCGGACTTATCCGCGCAGCCACTTCCTTGGCGATATACAGCGCCTCAGCAGCGGAGCGAGCACTGTTGGCGCCCTGGAGATCTCCGGCTGCCTCCAGCACGCGGCGCAACGCCAGACACGCGTCGGCATGATCGAGTACGAGGTCGGTTCCCGCCGCCACCGTCACGGCATCTCGGGCCAACGCGACGGCCTCATCGAACTGACCACGTGCGGCCAGGATCTCTGCTCGCACAGCACGCCAGGCGATGGCCGTCTTGAGATTGCGGCCCGCAAGCCGCTCGCTCTCCGCGGCATATGCATCGGCCTCGTCGACCCGTCCCTGGACGAGGACCGTTCGAGCGAGAAGCGCGGCGGCCTGCCCGGCGTCGGCTCCGACACCCAGCGTCTTGAATCCCTCCAGTGCGGTGCGGAAGTGCGGTTCGGCGGCGACGGGGTCGCCCTCCATTGACTCGATGAGTCCCGCGAACAGCTCGGTCTCCATCAACCCGTGCCGCAGACCGAGATCGGCGACGACCTGACGCGCATCGGCAAGCATCTTTCGCGCCTTGTCCGGTCTTCCGCGAAGCAACTCCAACACCGCCAGGTGCCGCAGCGATGTTGCTTCCAAAGACGGTGCCGCGGTGGTCATCCGCTGCATCCGGACCACGTCGAGACACCGGCCGCCGGCCTTCGGCACCGGACTGGGCCCCCATAAGGCCGCCCCGGGTGCGGCCCCCAGCGCCGCGGTGATCTGACGGTGGTCCCCACTCTGCCGGGCCGCGATCAGCGCCTCGAAGAGGTCGGCCTCGCAGTCGCCGATCCGGCCCAACCGCGACCGAGCGCTCGCCCGCACACGGTGCGCCTTGGCCAAACCCGCAGGATCCTTGCGGCGGCTGAACTCGTCGATCGCGCCCTGCAGCCGCTCGTCGACCTCCGGTAGCCGTTCCGGTTCGGTGTAGACGACGAACTGGCAGCGGTAGCACGTCGCCCAGGGCGCCAGCGACTCGTCGGCGATGCGGTCGAGGTCGTCGACCAGCGGTGCACCCGCCGCGACATCGCCGGCAGACAGGTACGCCTCACACCCGATGAGCAGGAGTTCGGCGTGCAGTGCTTCGTCGGCGGCGGCGACCGCTGCACCGCGTGCCGCCTGGGTGCCCGCCGAAACGAGTTCGTCGCGGTCGAGGGCGCGGCGGGCCGACTCGGCATAGTGTCGGGCGGATCGCAATGCGAGCTCACCGGTGCGCTCATCGACGGTCCCGAGTTCGACGCGGTAGTTGTGGGCCGCTTCCAAGTGATCATTTCATCGGCATCGAACGCGACACTCTGGCCGCCCGCTGCGACCCAGTCGGCAAGCCGCTCATGCAGATCGGCCCGGTCCGCCTTGAGTAGCCTGCGGTACGCGACGTCGCGGATGAGTACGTGATGGAACCGCCAGACCGGTTCGTCGCCGACGTAGGCACCGCTTGGCTGGGCGAGTTCGAGTCGGCGAAGCCGCTTGAGGGACAACGTGATTCCCTCTGCGCGTTTGTCGGCGAGTGCACGCACCATATCCAGCGAGAAGTCATTGCCGACCACGGACGCGAGCTCCAGTACGCGCCGATCGGCAGCGTCAAGCC